>CAZANH010000506.1:0-9161 GCA_964486515.1 uncultured Eubacteriales bacterium | reverse complement strand
TTCAACGAGTTTGATTTGATATGTAAGGCTGAACTTACAGCCACTTGAACTTGTAGCGTTCATTTCAGGAAAATATTCTTCAAGCTAAGAGGGGGCTGTAAATGGTAACAAATATTTGTTTTTTGCATAACCCCTTTGCGTTGTATTGTTTGCTTTGCGGATATTTATAATGTATAATAATTTATATATTTTATTTTATCAGCAGCGGGAGGTACTGCATGTTCAATGTTACATTAAGGGAAATAATGGATGAATTTCAGCTTGAAGATATGACTGGTTGTAAAAAACCTGAAGATATTAAGATTACTACGGCGGAAGTAAACAGGCCAGGGCTTCAGCTTGTAGGATATTTCGAGTATTTTGGAAATGACAGGATACAGATAATGGGAAAGGTTGAATATACTTATTTATCCGGATTTTCTTCAAAAGAAAGGTATAAAATATTTGATGATTTTTTTAAAACGGGATTTCCTTGTGCCGTTGTTTCAAGAGGCCTTGATATATTTCCGGAATTGCTTGAAGTGTCAAAAAAATACCGCATACCGATACTGAGGACAAAGGATACCACATCAAGGTTTATAAGCGGTATTATAAGATATCTCAATGTACAGCTTGCTCCAAGAATTACCAAGCACGGAGTTCTTGTTGAGGTATATGGAGAGGGAATACTGATACTGGGAGAAAGTGGGGTTGGTAAAAGCGAAAGTGCTCTTGAACTTGTTAAGAGAGGGCACAGGCTTATAGCGGATGATGTTGTAGAGATAAGAAAGGTATCGGATAAGACACTGCTTGGTACATCACCTGATATTATAAGACATTTTATTGAAATAAGGGGGATAGGCATACTTGATGTGAAAAACCTGTATGGAGTAGGTTCGGTTAAAGTACTTGAAACCATTAATCTTGTCATAAACTTTGAACTCTGGAATGAAAAAAAGAACTACGACCGGCTTGGCCTTGTTGAAGAATATACTGATATACTTGGCATAAAACTTCCTTCGCTTACCATACCTGTAAGGCCTGGAAGAAATCTTGCAATTATTGTGGAAGTAGCTGCCATGAACAACAGGCAGAAAAATATGGGATATAATGCAGCAAGTGTATTAAACGAAAGGGTAATGAGAGAAATAAATGATTGAATTTATAAATTTTATTGGAATATTAATAATATGATTACACTGTATAAAATTACTTTAAAAGTTACTTTATAAAATTAATATTATTTGGAGAATTTTGAGTATGTCGAACAAGGAATATACTGCAGCTTTAATTAAAAAAAATAATACTTCTTGTGATATATTGTTTGACGAACCAATGAAAAAACATACATCGTTCAGGGTAGGGGGACCTGTGGATGTTTTTGTTTTACCGCACGATACAAAAAGCCTTGTCAATATTATAAGAATCTGCAGGAATTACGGGATACCTCTTTTTATTATGGGAAACGGTACCAACCTGCTTGTGAGGGATAAAGGTATACGGGGGGTTGTAGTAAAGACTTCTGAAAATCTCAAGGGATATGATATAAAAGATAATATAATAAAAGCGGATGCTGGGATGCTGTTGTCCACTTTATCGAATATAGCTATGCGGAAAGGCCTTAAGGGGCTTGAATTTACTTCAGGGATACCCGGAACTCTTGGTGGTGCTGTTGCTATGAATGCAGGTGCCTATGGGGGAGAAATAAGGAATGTGGTAATAACCTCATACTGTGTTGATAGGAATGGTGAAGAAATCGTACTCAGGGGTAATATGCATGAATATGGTTACAGAACAAGTATTATCCTAAAGGAAGAATATATTGTGCTGAACTCGGAAATCATGCTGGAAAAAGGAGATACAGGCCAGATAAAAGATAAAATGGATGATTTGAATAAAAAAAGGCGAAAAAAGCAGCCTTTGACACAGCCCAGTGCAGGCAGCACCTTCAAAAGGCCGAAAGGATATTATGCAGGTACGCTTATAGAAGACTGCGGCTTGAAAGGATTTCGAATAGGAGGGGCAAAAGTTTCGGAAAAACACTGCGGATTTATTGTAAATGACAAAAATGCAAGTGCGGATGATATAATAAACGTAATAAGTTATATAAGAAACGAAGTACAAAAAAAATACGGAGTGGAACTGGAACCGGAGGTAAAAATAATAGGGGAGGAATAGGTATGGGTGAAAAACATATAATGTTTATGATAATAACAGGGATGTCGGGAGCGGGAAAAAGCCTTGTAGCAAAATATATGGAAGATATGGGCTTTTTTTGTGTGGACAATCTTCCCCCTTCATTAATACCTAAATTTGCGGAAATTTGTCTTAATGGGCACAGTGGTATGAAAAGAATCGCGCTGGTTATAGATATAAGGGGAGGTGAGCTTTTAAACGACCTGTTCCCCGCACTTGGATTGTTAAAAGAAGCCGGAATTAACTATGAAATGCTTTTTATGGAAGCGGCGGACAATGTGCTTATAAAAAGATACAAGGAAAGCAGAAGAGCACATCCTCTTGCACAGGAGGGAAGGCTTATGGAAGGTATAGGTGAAGAAAGGGGTATTCTTAAGAAAATAAAGGATAAGGCAAATTATATAATTGATTCATCGAATCTCACTCCAAGACAGCTTAAAGAAGAAATAATCAACATTGTTGAAAAAGGCAAAACGTTTAAGGGAATGATAATAAACATAATATCATTTGGCTTTAAATACGGTATTCCCATTGATTGTGACCTTGTATTCGATGTCAGGTTCATACCCAATCCTTATTATATTAGAGAGATGAGAAAACTCACAGGTAAAAATGCAAAAGTAAGGGAATATGTATTAAAATCAAATGAAACGGAAATATTTATAAAAAAGCTTACCGAAATGCTTTTTTTCCTCATACCGGGTTATATAAAGGAAGGTAAATCACAACTTGTAATAGGGATAGGTTGTACGGGAGGAAGGCACCGTTCGGTGGCTATAGCGGAAAAACTTTGTACAATACTGACTGAAAATCAGTACAGTGCTGTTATTGACCACAGGGATATATATATGGATGGCAGAGATAACACAAGATAATGAAAACGGAGGCATTAACTTGGAATTTGGCAAAGCTGATTTTTCTACTTATGAACGAGGTATGGAAAAAGAATGGCTGCTGACAAACGGGATAGGGGGATTCTCATCATTAACCATTACAGGAGCCAATGCAAGAAGATACCACGGGCTTTTAACAGCAGCCCTGGAACCTCCTGTAGAAAGGCATCTTATAATTTCAAATCTACATGAAAGCGTTGAAACCGGAGGAATGGTTTACAATCTTTCATCTTTTAAAACAAATGATTTTACCATGGAGGGATTTAGATACCTTCAAAGGTTTGTGCAGGATCCGGTCCCGAAGTTTACATATAATATCGGTGATGTATTCATAGATAAGAAAGTATGTATGATATACATGGAAAATACCGTTTGTGTTATTTATCATGTGATAAATGGCAGTAAGAAACTTAAGCTTGAGATCACACCACTTGTAAATTTCAGGGATTATCATCAAAATTCAACAAGAAGCCATATGGTGTTTGAAAGCTCGATTGTAAAAAACGGTGTCACGGTTAAACCATATAATCTTGATACAAATATTTATATTCTTATCAGTGAAGGAGAATTCTTCAAAAAGGATGACTGCTGGTTCTATAATATGTATTATTCCATTGAGGCCGAAAGGGGGCTTTATCCGACAGAAGACCATTATATACCGGGTACTTTCAAGGTAACAGTTGAACCCCACGAGGAAAAATATATTAGTGTTACGGCGTCGCTTGAAAGGGATACAGCTATAAAAAATGGCCTTATTGTGATAGAAAACGAAAAAAAGAGGCTGGAGAAATTAACAGCTGTTGCGGGCTTTAATGATAAATTCGCATCAGATCTTGCAAAGGCATGTGACAACTTTATAGTCTATAGAAAATCGACAAACTCAAAGACGGTAATTGCAGGGTATCCCTGGTTTACCGACTGGGGAAGGGATACTATGATTTCATTCACAGGGCTAACACTGGTTACGGGGCGTTTTGATGATGCAAGGGAAATACTGTATACCTTTGCAACCCGCGAAAAAGACGGCTTGATACCCAATATGTTTCCGGATAAGGACTCAGAACCGGCATATAATACTGTTGATGCTTCATTGTGGTTTTTTGAGGCTGTTTTTAAATATCTTGAATATACGGATGACTACAGTTTTATACAAGAAAATATATATGATGTATTAAAAAGGATTATAGACTGTTATATGGAAGGTACACATTATAACATTCATATGGACAGGGATTTTCTTATATACGCCGGCGATGCGAATACACAGCTTACATGGATGGATGCACAGGCGGGAGGAGTGCCTGTAACACCGAGATATGGCAAGGTAGTTGAAATAAATGCATTATGGTATAATGCTCTTTGTATTATGAAAAAGCTTGCTGAAAACTATCGAAAAAACGGTGATAAATATGGCAAAATTGCGGAAAATACAAGAAAATCGTTTTTAGAAACATTCTGGAATAAAGACGGGAATTATCTTTATGATGTTGTCACGGAAAATTATAAGGATGACAGACTGCGCCCCAACCAGATTATTTCATTAAGCCTCTCATACCCCATTATTGGAGGGCAATGGGCAAAGGCGGTTTTACAGAAGGTGTGGAGAAAACTCTATACGGCTTATGGATTAAGGACATTGACACCTGATTCTCCGTATTATCAAGGTATTTATTCGCATGATGCATATACGAGGGATATTTCATACCACCAGGGTACCGTTTGGGTATGGCTTCTTGGACATTTCATAACTGCGTTTGTGAGGGTTAACGGGTATGACAAAAATACCGTAAACAGGGCAAAAAAGTTTATTGAACCGTTCAAGGACCATTTAAGGGTTTCCGGTTTGGGTTGTATATCGGAAATTTTTGATGGGAATGAACCTAATCTGCCGAGAGGATGTTTTGCGCAGGCCTGGAGTACGGCAGAGATATTAAGGGCATATATAGAGGATATTATGCGAAAATGAGGCGATGGATATGTCTTTTTCAGCAGTTGTAAAAGATGAGTTGTGCAGGCTTGATATAAATAAAAATTGTTGTATCCTTGCAGAACTCGGAGCAGTCATAAGAATAAGCGGAAAGATAATAGTAAATCAGTATAGAGAACCGGATATAAAAGTTATTACTGAAAACGCTGCATTGGCACGCAGGGTGTTTTTGTTCTTCAGGCATGTATGCGGGTTTTCCCCCGAGGTCGTAATGAGAAGAAGCAAGAAGCTCAAGAAGCATATTGTATATCTTCTTGCAATACCTGGTTCAAAAGGAACTCAAAAATTACTTGACTCAATAGGTATCAAGAAAAGAGGGAACAATCTCATTAGTATGAATAACTGTCCACTTGGTTCGGTTTGCTGTAAAAAGGCTTTTTTAAGAGGAGCATTCCTTGGAGGGGGGTCAGTGGGCGATCCTGAAAAAACCTATCATCTTGAAATAACATGTCATCATAAATCAATGGCAAAACAGGTAAGATTACTTCTTGAAGGTTTCGGTTTAAATCCGGGTGAGGTATATCGTAAGGGAAATAAGATTATTTACCTCAAGGAGGGGGAAAACATAGTTGATTTTTTGAATATAACAGGTGCGCATAATGCCCTCATGAAATTTGAAAATATTCGTATACTCAAGGAGATGCGCAATAATGTAAACAGGGTGGTCAACTGTGAGACGGCAAATCTTGATAAGACTGTAAATGCATCAATAAGGCAGGTAGAAAATATAAAAAAGATAAATGAAAGGATAGGGCTTGAAAACCTGCCGGAAAACCTCAGGCAAATAGCAAGGGCTAGGCTTGAATACAGCGACGCGAGTCTTAAGGAACTTGGGGAAATGCTGCAGCCGCCACTTGGAAAATCAGGAGTGAACCACCGGCTGAGAAAGATTGAAAGTATTGCCAAAAACCTTCGCAGATAAAATGTTCCTTAAACAACTCAATTCATAAGCTTTCAGTAAATTATTGACATATGTAGTCGTTATTGTTATAAAAATAATTATAAAAATAGAAGGAATTTCCATTTTTTTATAGAATAAATAATAATACGAAATTCAAGATAATGGTGATGAAATTATTTGTAATCGAATATTGAACAGATTACAACAAATTTATGTAATTAACAAAAGATGAACAGGAGAGGAATGACATGGAAGTAAAATTTGCAAAAAAAGGGACAACGCTTGTAGCAAAGATACTTGGTGAATTGGATCACCATTATGCCGACTATATAAAAAGGAAAATTGACAGTGAGCTTATTAAATCAAGTACGAAAAACATGATTTTTGACTTTACCGGAGTCAATTTTATGGACAGTTCAGGAATAGGGGTAATAATGGGAAGATATAAAAGTATGGTGCAGTTGAAAGGGCGTGTATTGATTGTCAATAAGAATTTAAGAATAAAAAGGATACTTGAAATATCTGGAGTATTAAAGTATATTGATGTATATGACAATCTTGATGCTGCCTTAAGTGTTTTGTAACAACGGTTGTAATTGTCCATACAATTACAACATACCGTTTCAACGGGGGAAGGGACATTTTTTATACCTCGTTATAAATAAAGGAACGTTGAATCATGTAAACTGTACAGGGGGAGAGATATATTAATGCAACCCATAAATGAAATGAAATTGGAGTTTTTAAGCAAATCAAACAACGAAGCTTTTGCAAGAGTAACAGCAGCGGCATTTGTGTCACAGCTGGATCCTACACTCGAAGAGCTGTCGGATATAAAGACGGCTGTATCCGAAGCGGTAACCAATTCTATTATACATGGTTATGAAAACTGTATAGGAAATGTCGTACTTAAATGCAGGCTTTTTGAAGATTCCGTGGAAGTTTCCGTTAAGGACAAAGGAAAAGGGATTGATAATATTGAACTTGCAAGACAGCCTTTGTATACTTCGAAACCTGAAATGGAAAGATCGGGTATGGGATTTACAGTTATGGAAAGCTTTATGGACAAAGTGGATGTATTATCCAAAAAAGGTGAAGGAACGGAAGTTATAATGTATAAAACATTTAAGTCGGTAGTCAGGAAATAATTTTTTTTGAATAACATTACATAATATTGACAAAAGTAATAAATAATAGGTAATTATTTGCTGTGTATGGAAGGTTTTTGATATGAATAATTTAAAGGGTAAGGAGTATTTTAATCCTGAACTTATAAAGAGGGCGAAAAAAGGAGATAAGGAGGCTGAATCACAGCTTGTAGAAAAAAACACAGGACTTGTATGGAGTATTGTCAGGAGATTCTACAATAGGGGCCACGAAGCTGAAGATCTTTTTCAGATAGGGTGTATAGGCCTTATAAAAGCTGTAAGTAAATTTGATTCTACATATAATGTGAGGTTTTCAACATATGCAGTTCCAATGATAATAGGGGAAATAAAAAGGTTCATACGTGATGATGGGATAATAAAAGTAAGCCGTTCACTAAAAGAGACTTCAAATAAAGCAAGGATAACAAAAGAAATTTTAAGTAAGGAACTTGGAAGGGAACCATCGGTTAATGAAATAGCTGAAAGGATGAAGGTATCTGCTGAAGAGCTTGTCATGGCAGTTGAAGCCGGATATAGGCCTGAATCACTTTATAACACTGTTATGGAAAGTGATAATTCCGATATCCTTTTGATAGACAGGGTGGATGGCCAGAATGTAAATAACGAAATTGAAATGATTGATAAAATAGCATTGAGGCAGGTACTTGAATCACTTAAGCCCAGAGACAGGCAGATAATAATATTGAGATATTTTAAGGAAAAAACACAGGTACAGATAGCAAAACTTCTTGGAATTTCACAGGTACAGGTTTCAAGAATTGAAAAAAAGATAATTAACGAAATCCGGGAAAAAATTTCCGTAAAGTGAAATATAAGCATAGCAATAGTCATTTAGCTCAGGCCTTCTGTATTTAACACTTCATACAATATGATAGTTTACATTATATACACACGTTCTTGCATGAATTGTACATGCAGATTAACTTGTTATTTTCTCCTCTTGCATATTGTATCAAAATTGTGATACAATATTAATGAAAGAAGGTGTGAATATATGAGAAATACTCACGTTAGGGCTACAAGGGAACTGCGTAATAATTTTCCTGAGATTGCGCGGTTACTGGAGCAACACGATCAGGTTATTATCACAAAAAACGGAAACGGTGCCGCTGTAATAATCAATTTCGATGAGTACGCCGCTTACGAAGAATATCTGCACAAAAAGTATGTTCTTAGTGAGCTCAGGAAGGCACAAACCGAAGCACACACATCCGACACTCAGTGGCTTGATGATGAAGATTTTTGGGCGGGAATTGAGGATGCATTCGATGGAATATAGAATCAGGTACCTTCCTGTCTCACGTCAGAATTTGGACGATATTTTGAAATATCTTTCCGGTTTTTATCCGGGTACATCATTTAGATTTGTTACGGAGCTGCGTCGATGTATAGAAAATCTGCGTACACAGCCGCTGATGTATTCTGTATATTCAGATTTCCCTGTTTATAGGCATATTTCGGTAGGTGACTATATCGTTTTTTATGTAGTTAATGAATCAAACAAGACTGTAGAAATCCATCGAATATTACATGGGAAGCAAAATGTTCAAAGAATATTAGATAAGGGCGGTCCTGAGGACATATGATAACTCGGCTATGAATTTAAAAAGCTCGGAAGGGCTTTTTAATTATAAATTTTGAGAGAGGCTCCTCTGAGAAGATCTCATAGAAGTAAGCTGGAGAAACCATTATTGGCAAAATCCATAAGCAAGACAAAAGAACTTCTGGAAATTCCTAATCGGAAAACTGTTTCTACTGGAGAACGTTCTTTTATTAGCGATATTTTCATTGTTGTATACAGGAAAAGCTGGAATACCTCAGGATATAAATGATAGCTGATACATATACACATGTTATGCCCGAAAAGTAAAAGAGGAAATAAGTAAAATGAAAGGCGTTATAAAATCCTGATTTTTTCTGGTAGGGGTAAAGTAGGGGTATAAATTAAAAAAGGCTTCCGGGGCAAAATCTCGGAAGCCTTTATTTTTCTTTGGTACACCATCGGGGGCTCGAACCCCGGACACCCTGATTAAGAG
>CAZANH010000505.1:0-7162 GCA_964486515.1 uncultured Eubacteriales bacterium | reverse complement strand
TGGACACCCCGAAGGCGTACCGTTGGAACAACCATTGTTTCATCGAGAGCCCGAAGCTCGCCTTTTCAAAGGCGATGTAGTTCACATGATATGGTTGATGAAAATAATCCATGCCGAGTAATAGATGTGTTCGCAGCCGGAGGCATACTTTTGGTTGCGGCCGAAGGCAGCGATATGATATAATACAGGTGTTTGATAAGCTAGTGTGAAAAATCGGAGGATAAGTATAATGAGTGAAGCTGACAACCATGGATTTGTAAGGGTGGCAGCCGCTGTACCCGAAGTCAGGGTGGCAGACTGCCGCTGGAATGCCCAAAAAATAATAGATATTGTAAAAGCCGCAGATGAGGAACAAGCCCAGTTTATCGTTTTCCCCGAGCTTTCAATAACTGCATATACCTGTGCAGACCTTTTCCATCAGCAGAATCTCATATCAGAGGCTGAAAAACAGCTTGAACATATATTGGGCAAAACCGGAAATACTCAGATAGTAATTATGGTAGGAATACCTTTATACCACAGCAACCGTCTGTTCAGCTGCTGTGCCGTTATCCAAGGTGGAAGGATTCTGGGTCTTGTACCAAAAAGCAACATAGCGGGATACAAGGAGTTGTACGAGGAGAGATGGTTTTACCCGGGAGAACTGGGGGATAACCATTCTGTCAAGGTTTGCGGGCAAAAAGCCCCATTCGGGGTGGACCTTTTGTTTGAGGATGAAGATGACAGCCGAATATGCTTTGGGGTTGAGATGTGTGAGGATTTATGGGTTCCCATACCTCCAAGCTCGTATCAGGCTCTTGAAGGAGCTGTACTTTTCTTCAACCTTTCTGCAAGCAATGATTTGATAGGGAAGTATGAATACAGGAAAAGCCTGGTTGTGCAGCAGTCCGCCAAGTGTATATCAGGCTATGTCTATACCTCCTGTGGTACAGGGGAGTCGACAACAGATGCTGTATACGGAGGGCATGCACTGGTAGCTGAAAACGGCAGGCTTGTTAAGGAAAGCAGCCGTTTTTCCAGAGAAGGGCATTACATATTCACTGATATTGATATACACAGACTTCACAACGACAGGATGAAAAACACAACTTTTTTTCAGAAGGCCAACCGCATTGATTATAGAAGAATAGGATTTAATATCAAAAATATCAAGCTGGAAACCCTGTCAAGGCACGTTACCCCCACCCCTTTTGTCCCCGCTGATGTTAACAGGAGGGATGATACGTGCCGTGAAGCATTCATGATACAGAGTACCGGCCTTGCAAAACGGCTGGATTACACGGGATTAAAACGTGTTCTTGTTGGGGTGTCAGGAGGGCTTGACTCCACTCTTGCACTACTGGTTGCTGTGAGAACGTTTGACATGATGGGTATTTTAAGGGAGGGCATAACAGCGGTTACCATGCCCGGATTTGGTACCACCGGAAAGACATATAACAATGCAGTGAGGCTTATGAAAGCCCTCGGTGTTACCGTGAAAGAAATAGACATAAAGGAAGCCTGTATCAAGCATTTTGATGACATAGGACACGACCCCAAGGTTTACGATATCATCTATGAAAATGTTCAGGCCAGAGAGAGAACCCAGGTGCTTATGGACCTGTCAAACAAGGAAGGGGGACTGGTCATAGGAACCGGTGACCTTTCCGAAATGGCCCTCGGCTGGTCCACATATAATGGAGACCATATGTCAATGTATGCTGTCAATTGCAGTATACCTAAAACAATGGTAAGATACCTGGTTGAATGGATAGCTGACAATGTCTCTGATGACGCAACAAGAAAAGTGCTTCACGACATAATAGACACCCCTATTACACCCGAACTGCTGCCTCCCGGTAAAGAAGGTGAAATTCAGCAGAAAACCGAGGACATCATAGGACCCTATGAACTGCATGACTTTTTCCTTTATCACATGGTGCGTTATGGGGCTCCCCCTGAAAAAATCCTGTTTCTTGCCAAAAATGCGTTTAACGGGAAGTATATGGATAAGGAACTTTTAAAATGGCTGCAGATATTCTATAAAAGGTTTTTCAGCCAGCAATACAAGCGCTCATGTGTCCCTGACGGGCCCAAGGTGGGTACAATAAGCCTTTCACCCAGGGGCGACTGGAGGATGCCCAGCGATGCCTCCCCCGAAACCTGGCTGTTACATTTACCTTTAAAGTAATCCCCTATTTTGGAAATGGTACATATTAATAAATCCTTGATATGATAAATTCCTCAAAATGTGGAGGTATAATTCTTTTCAGCAAAACAAATACCTTATACTTAAAGCCTACTGTTTTTCGTACAGGTGGTTTCCTTTTTTTCAATATGCTTAATATTACATGTGCAACAGCTTCAGGGTTTTCTCCATTTATCTCATCATTTTCCATTGTACTTACGGCCTTTTTGCAATTTTCAGCATAAACAGAAGATTCCAAAGCAGCAATAAATTTTCTTCTGTTAGTAAAGCCTGTCTTTGTATCTCCCGGTTCAACAAGAACAGCTGTGACTCCAAATTGTTTTGCCTCTATTCTCAAAGCCTCTGTCAACGCTTCAACAGCCCTTTTGCTTGCACAGTACATGGACTGGTATGGTATTGTAATCAAACTTCCAACTGATGAGATATTAATTATCATTCCTCTTTTTTGAGTTCTCATAACCGGCATTACATGCCTTATCATCCTGTGCACGCCAAAGAAATTCGTCTCAAACTGGCTTTTTGCTTCCTCAACTGTCGTATCCTCAACTGCCCCAGCTATACCAAACCCTGCATTATTTATCAGGATATCAAGCTTACCTTCTTTAGCCTTTATGTATTCTATCGCTTTTTTTGCAGATTCTTCAATACATACATCAAGATTGATCATCTCTAAAAAACCTTCTTTTTTTGATATATCTGACAATGCCCTGTTTTTAATATCATCAATCTGCTTCCTTGTTGTTCCGTATACCCTGTAACCCCTGCCTGCCAAATTTTCAGCTATCGCTTTCCCTATTCCCGATGATGCACCCGTCACAAGTACAACATCCCCATGTAATTTTTTCATTTTTTCCCTCCGTTCATTGGTTTAAACCAAATCCTATTGTAGAAATATGCTTTTAATTCAGTTAATGTATATCACATATTCCGTATTCTGACTTCTGACTTCTCGCAGCCGGAGGCATACTTTTGGTTTCAGCCGGAGGCTGCGGTATGATATATGTTTATAATATCATCGCGTGTCATCTTGTAAAAGTTTCCGTCTGTTTTGTTGTCTCCCAGTAACGTATCAGCCATCATCGATATATTTTCATCAGTAATATCACCAACACCCAATTCACTCAGTCTTATGGGATTACCTATCCCTTCCCAGTATGTTTCCAGTGCTTCAATACCTTTTGTTACAGTATCTTCAGGATTCTCGAAATTATAGTCTACATTAAAAACCCTGCTGAAAAATTTTGCAAAAAGATTCATGTCCTTTTTATAAACATACTTTATCCATGCAGGAAACATCACAGCAAGAGTTATACCGTGGGGTATATCATAATATGCGCTTAACTGATGCCCAAGGTGATGAGACCCCCAATCCCCCACTCTTCCCGTATTTAAAAGCTCATTGTGCGCAATTGACCCTGCCCACATCAGTTCTGCCCTCGCATTGTAATCATACGGATTCTTTATTGCCTTTTCACCATTTTCAATAACACATTTGAGTACACCCTCGCATAATCTGTCCGTCAGGTCAACATTCTTCGTAACCGTAAAATATCTTTCCATCACATGAGCCATTATATCCGTTATTCCTGCCGCTGTCTGTTTTTTTGAAACCGTATATGTAAGTTCAGGATTCATTATTGCAAAAACAGGCCTTATTAGCTCACTTCTTAAACCTTTCTTATCATTATTCCCTTCATCTGTTATAACACTTGAATTGCTCGTTTCACTGCCTGCTGCTGCTATTGTAAGAATTACACCAACCGGAAGCGCTTTTTTCGGTATCTGTTTTTTTGTGAAATAATCCCACACTTTTTGATTGTCAGCATATATACCTACCGCTGTTGCTTTAGCCGTATCAATAACACTACCCCCGCCAACAGCAACTATGAAGCTTACCTTTTCCTTATTGCACAATTGAATCGCTTCCTGTACAAATTCAAGTGCCGGATTGGGTTTTACCCCACCCTTTTCAACATATTCCACTTTGCTTTCTTTAAGATTTTTCTTTATCCTGTCATATAATCCCGTTTTTTTAATTGAGCCTCCTCCATACATAAACATAACTTTGCCTGAAGTATAAGATTTGATTATTTCTCCCGTCTTTTTTTCAGTTTCTTTGCCAAATATAATTTTTGTAGGAACAAGAAATTCAAAATTATCCAACACATCCACCCCTTCTATAACAATTCCAAAATTTTTACTTTATGGTTTATTAATAATTATACTATAAATATAATTTTTGTAAAATAATTATTTTAATTTGAATTTCCCCATTAATGTTTCTCCAGTGACTGTTCAGGTACCCCTTATATACCATTTGAAGAAATATCTTTCTGAAAAAACGCGGCAGTCATCAAGAGGCTGTATATTCAGCCTTACAAGTCAAATCAAACTCGCTGAATGCTTCAATTAATATAACTGGAAAGCATTCAGCTCAGACAGTGATTTGACCTTATATTTGCTTCAAAAACAGCCTCTGTGTGCCCTTCGCTATCTATTTCAGAAAGATATTTCTTCAATATGAATCTGTGTGGGGTACTTGAACAGTCACTTTCTCCGTATTGAGCACTTATTATATTACATTTATAATAAGTATTTCATTTTATAATAATTACTTCATACAAATCAGAGTTTTTATAAAAATGGTAAAATCCCGAAGCCTTTATGTTTAAAGGCTTTCGGGATTCAGTTCAGAAGAAAGATTCGAACTTTTGGATGGTTATTAGCCTGATTCTTTATTTCTTACCGGCTGTAACCCATGATGCGTTTATCTGTCCATTTCTACTATATTAAATCCAAGCAGCGATGCAAGTTCTTTAACATTATTTCTAAAATCACCATAAAACAGGCAATTGTGATTGCCAAAATCCCTGTACTCATAATTCTTAATAATATTATCAGCATTTGTCCTAACTACTAATTTTGAGCAGCAGTAATATTCCGTGAAATTACTGTATATGCTATTACCCGGGATAATTTCTCCACTCCAAAGGGATATTTTGTTTTTTAAAACATTTATTTTTATTACTGTAGCCTGGCCTTCTTCCGGTAAATCCACATACGTATTAGGCCTCCTAGCAGGTTCTCCCCCTATAGTATAGGGAACTCTTCTTTCATCTCCGTACGGGTTTATTGGTGCATTACAATGGCCAATCTGAGCTATCCCATTAAAAGGATCCACAACAAAATCGCCGTGGAATCCAGGCCTTCCAGATAAATGTTCACCTATAACCTGGGTTACCAAACCTTCCATGTCGGATTGACAACAAACAGGTATGCCATGCAGCCTGAATTCTGTCAGAGGCAAAGCACTGCTGACAAGATAATCTTCACCTATTGTTTTTGCAAACTGTGTTCCAACCGGAGCAGACCATGTTGAGGCATCAGGTGTTACTGCATTACAACCTGATTCTTTCATCATTTTATCTATTGCCAGATAAAGCCTTCCCGCTTTTATGACCTCTTCTTCTGTTACATTTCCACTGTTTCTTAAGTTTTTGCCAGCTGTTGTCTCTTCCTGTTCCGTCATCCATTTGTGTGCAATATTTTTTGCTTCATCAGCATTTATTTTCTGGTACAATCTGAATACATCCCTGTAATCGACTATTTCAACATCAATACCCAGACTTTCTTTGAGTTTCTTAAGATATTCTTCCTGATTTACCCTCCATCGATGCTCATGAGGTTCAGCTCCAAAACCTTTTACCTGAATATCCATAATTCTGGTCTGTTTTATTTTTTTTATGGCATTGAACAGCTTTATTTTTCCTGTTAAATCAACCCATCTGGCTTCAGCAACAGATTTTGAAACATCCGTATTGAGTCTGTTATAGGTAGCAGTAATGAAATTAGCACCATATATTCTGCTTAGAGTAACCGCATCCTTAAATTTCAGCTGCAAACCCGGAAGCACATCTACCAATAGAGTCGGCAAGCCTGTCATAAGCAATCTACTATCAAAACTAAAATCCCCGTTAAAAATAATTAAACCATCCAGATTATTACTGTTTTCTTCAATGTACCTTAGAACAGCATTACTCTCTTTGTCATCAAAATAAACATCCGGCTCTCTTTGAATAACATAGTCATACATATCTTTTCCTGCGTAATTGATAGTTCTGGCATCAATTTCAACTCCACATGTTTCCTCTAATTTTTTTAATAATGCCTGTTCACCCTTCCCAATCTCCTGTAACACAGCACATACTCTTGCTTTTTCTTTCATAATTGACACACCCTTTCTTTATTTAAAACCTTATAAATTCATTACATACATGTATATTAACACACATGCTTCTTTTACTCTTGTACTGCTTTGACTTGATACTTGTATTATATTGATGTGTATTTTCCCCACACACCAGTGACTGTTCAAGTACCCCCTTATATACCAATTGAAGAAATACCTTTCTGAAAAAACGCTGTGGTCATCAAGAGGCTGTATATTCAGCCTTACAAGTCAAATCAAACTCGCTGAATGCTTCAATTAATATAACTGAAAAGCATTCATCTCAGACAGTGATTTGACCTTATCTCTGCTTCAAAAACAGCCTCTACGAGCCCTTCGCTATCTATTTCAGAAAGGTATTTCTTCAATATGAATCTGTGAGGTAGTTGAATAGTCACCCTTCTTTTACTCATATTTATATTGCATTACTTTTTAACTTATTTACAATTCAGCATGGCTATAATATAATAAGCCTATAAAAATGTTATGGAGTACAACGGGAATATAAGGCGACATCGTTCAAGTGTGCATATTTATATGCAACCATTTTTGTATTTAAATGCATCTAATATATATGAGGATATACTTTTATGATGATTAATGAACTTGAAATAATAAACAGTATAAAAATGGGTAACAATGAAAATTTGAGTATTATTATGGATAAATATTCTGATAGAATGAAAAAAACCGCTTACCTGATAACCGGAGATGATAAATTATCTGAGGATTGCGTACAGGAAACA
>CAZANH010000504.1:0-4598 GCA_964486515.1 uncultured Eubacteriales bacterium | reverse complement strand
CAAGTGGCTGTAAGTTCAGCCTTACATGTCAAATCAAACTCGTTGAATGCTTAAAAATATAACAGGAATGCATTCAACTCAAACAATGATTTGATCTTTTATATTTGCTTCACAAACAGCCTCTAAGAACCTTACGCTATGTATTTCACGAAAATATTTCTTCAAGTAGATGAAAAGGGCTGGGAATGGTAACTTTTAACCAAGACCGTTCAGGTACCCCACAGATTTATGTTGAAGAATATCTTTCTGAAATAGATAGCGAAGAGACAATTACCAGAATTGGAATACTTCTAAGTTTTGAGAATACTATGTATTTTTCGAATTTCCACCTCCTTTCTGAACTCCTTGATATTATTGGGTTTGAGGATCTGTATTCAGCCACGATTCGTACCAGGTGCGTACATAATCGCCCTTTTTATGGTTGGCAGTCTGGATATATGAATGACAATAAGGTTAATATATTGTATTTACCAATTTATGTCTGCGAAATGCAGGATACTTAATATACACTACTATTGTACAAGGAATTTGCTTTTTCAAAGCCCATCTATTGTTTAGATATAATTAAACATATATGTTATATGTAGGTAATGCTTTAGTATGTTTTGGATATATGAAATGGTATCAAGACTTTTTTGAGCTTGTTATTTAACATAAGCCCTAATAAATTGCCATAACAAGCAAAATACAGGCATGATTATATTCAAGTCTTATTTCGCAAAACCAGTTTATTCAGGTATATTAAGAATGCTGATCTTACCATATAGTTATAACAGCAGTGAAAACATAAACACAGCAAACTCAGATATTTATAACATCGATATTTATTTATAATAGCCAAACAACCAAAGAAAATGCCTATATGAATGACTTTTATGGGAGTTACATATATGAAGCTGGGGCTAAAAATTAATAAAAGACGGTGTGCAGTTAATGAAAGCGTGTCAGCTCAGACCACATATTCAAGCCCAGCTGCTTCTGCTGCAATACTTCTTAAACACCCTGTCTTGCTTCAATGTATAGATTGATATCATCAACAATATACCTTGACCCTGTGGTGTGCAATGCTTCATAATAAGCAATAATATAATCTAAAACCCTGTATTTGTTAAAAATATTCATAACCTGTCTGCCAGAAAGCTTTTCGGCTTTCTTATACTCTTCAATGCAAAATACAATAAACTTTGTTATTTTATCCATACTACGCCTCCTCAGGATATGTAATTTTTCCTGTCGAAATTTCTTCATCAAGCAGCTCATAAAGAGTTTGTACGCTAAGGTGCCAAAGCTTGCTTTCCTCTTTCTCAAGCATTTCATATAAATCTGAATTGTACAATAAATCAGCAGCCTCTTTATTTGTCATCTTTTTATTGTCCATAATCAGCTGCATAACCTGCGGAATAATTAATTCAAGTATTGCAGTAAACTTTTCATTATTCATTGTTCATACCTCCGATGTATTTATTGCTTCAACATACTTTAAATAAATAAGTGACCGTTCGGTTGCAAAGCATATCTGATCATACAGTCTTTTTATTTTCAATGCTTCCAAAGTTTGCTCCATGGTTAATATTCTTGCTTCATACAATGCAAATGTTTGATAAACATCATCATTTGCAACAGGCCCGTAAACTGCATCATAGTTCTTACCATTGTATATGCCCTGCCTGTTTTGAAATACAAATTTCAGCCATGCCTCATCCGGCAAGTCAAACTTCATAATATTTAATTCTCTTCCTGCTTTCTCAATATCGAATCTATAGAGGCTTACAAATTGTGTATTGGATTTTGTTCTAGTCATAACTTTATCTGCAAAACTAATTGCCTGCTTTTTGTTAGTAGTTGTATAAAAGCCAGTACCAAAATCAAGTGTACTGGTTTGCAAAATCATTTTTGGACGCTCAACAACTACATTACTTCCATGATACAAAATCATGCTTATGACCTCCTGATTTTCTTAATTAAGTCAAGCTCCATATTTAATTGTTTCAGCATTTTTTCTATCTGCCTTCTGCGTTCAATTTGTTCTTTTGTTTTTTTAACACTCTCCGAATATTTCCCAATATAATCTGAAACAATACTGTTGCCATCCCTATAAGTCAAATAGTAATACTTTTTTCTCTTCAAAGACAGCGTACCTTTAGGCAGTATGGCAAGCTGCTCTTTGTACTTGTTTTTCATTGCCAGTATTCTTTTCTCTTCCTGTTCTATCATTTCCATAACCAGACTCATTCATCTCACCATTTTTATTATACCCAACATACTTAGTTTCGTCAACTATTGTTGGGGACATACTTGCTCCTTTTTATTAAACAAACCGTAATATTTTATGATTCAGTCTTCATATGGTGTAAGTTGAAAATATTCATCTTCAAATGGTATTTGATAATTATCTTCACTGTTGTTTTGCTGAAATGATGTATTATGTACGGCCTCCCACCATTCAAACCCATGGAGATATTAGTACTTAAAATAGGTTCTCGTGGAGACGTATACAAGTAACCCCGCTTACTATATAATAAAAGGAAAGGTAGTAAATGGGTGTGTTTATTTGATTAGAATAATATCTCTAAGCAGAGATGGATTATTATGCCGACGATGCCACGAAGGGTATGGGGTAACAGATAATGTGATTGAAATTTGCTAATTGATAAATTTTCAGAAATAGTTTATAATAGATATTAAGGAAGTAAGGAAATAAGGAGAGATTAAAAATGGCAATAGGGAAATTTACAAGCAAAAACCAAATAACCATACCGAAGGAACTGGCAAAAGGATTAAATTTGAAACCAGGGGATTATCTAAACTTTGAAGTTAAGGACGGAAAACTTATTATTATTCCCGTATCATTAATACCCAGAGATCAGCAATGGTATTGGACAAACGAATGGCAGGCAGGAGAGAAGGAAGCTGACGAGGATATAAAAGCAGGCAGAGTAAAGACATTTGATAGTGTAGACGATTTAATAAAGGAATTACATGCTGATGATTAGGATGGAAAGGACTGAAAAATTTAAAAGGGAATATAAAAAATTAACCGAGGAAGAAAGGGCTATAATTGACAAAGGTTTGGTTAAATTTTACAGTGATCCAAAACCAACATCTTTAAGAATTAAAAAAATGCAGGGTAAAAATGGAATATATGAAATGAGTGCCAATGTGGATATTAGAATTACGTTTCATTACGAAAAGGAACCAGCTAAAATAATTTTAAGAAATTGCGGACATCACGACCGTGCATTAAAAAACCCATAACATGTGGTATGGGGACATTTTATCCATTTTTTTTGTAAAAGCTGTTTTAGAAAACAGTATATAGGGAACATAAGATGCCATTACCTGCGATATTTACGATAATTGATGATGACATATTTTATGCTGTTAATTGCTAATACAATTAACACTGTAAGATACGTTATTATTGAAAGCCTATTGTTGAAATGTTTTGAGGCAGGAGAAGGATAGTTTTGATAAAATTTATAGAATAAATAATTATAATTCAAAAACAGAAACAAAGACTTCGGTGTGGGGTATTTCTCCAACACGGTACGAGATGTTTCTTAAAAGATATTATTAAAAACATCTTTATAGTTAAGCATAATCTGATCCAGTACAGATGTCATCCTGTTTTTATAGGCAGTGCGCCCATCAACAAGGTTATAATTAAATGACGTATTATGTAAACCATTTTTTGAAATGTATAACAGTTAGAAGAAAATATTTGGGAAATTATATTTACATATTTTAATATATAATATAATATATGTATAATAAGGCAATAATACCTTCTATAATAAATTATATTATTAGAACGGATGTTAGTATATGAATGAATATAAACTGCAAAATGAATACTTTACAGGTATGATTCATGAAATGAAAATGCCGATAACTATTATACTGAATGCGGTGCAATTGATGGAATCAAATTATTCGTTTATTAATAAGGAGCAAAAGTTGAATTTTTTAAAATATATTTCTATAATTAAAAAAAACTGTTACTCATTTATCCATATTATTAATAATTATCTTGATATGGCAAGAATAGATTCAAAAAATTATGAAGTTAACTTAAAGAACTGTAATGTGGTAAAATTAGTTATAGAGATTGTTGAATCAGTAAAAACATATAGTGAAAGCAAAAATATATCGATTAAAGTTTCAGCAAAAACTGAAAAAATAATAACAGCTGTGGATAAATACAAAATAGAAAGAATTATTTTAAATCTTTTGTCTAATGCAATTAAGTTTACGGATAGTGGTGGTAGTATAGAGGTATATACGTATACATCAGACGATAAATTGTATATATCGGTAAAAGATAATGGGCCTGGAATACCTCAAAAAATGCATAAAAAAATATTCAAAAAGTTTATACAAATAAAATATAATTCCATAAGCCAGCTAAACGGAAGCGGATTAGGCCTGGGACTTGTTAAGTCATTTACTGAAATGCTTGGAGGAAAAGTTATATTAAAAAGCGAGGAAAATAAAGGAAGCGTATTTACTATAGAATTACCATTAAAAATATATAAAATCCCGACTTGCATAGTGTTGCTAATCGTGCTACAATAAAGGGAATCAAAGGCGGTACCTTT
>CAZANH010000503.1:0-20393 GCA_964486515.1 uncultured Eubacteriales bacterium | reverse complement strand
TAAGTGACACCCCGTTGTGAATTTTGGGTGTCACTTACCCCGTCCCCTTGACACCCTTGACACTTTTATCTAACTGCTGCCTGGGCTGCTGCAAGCCTTGCTATTGGCACCCTGAAAGGAGAACAGGATACGTAGTTCAACCCTGTCCTGTGACAAAATTCCACCGAAGATGGTTCTCCTCCATGTTCTCCACAGATTCCAAGTTTAATATCAGGCCTTGTCTTTCTGCCAAGTTCGACAGCCATCTCAACAAGCTTGCCTACGCCTACCTGGTCGAGCTTCGCAAAGGGGTCTGACTCGTATATCTTTTTATTGTAATATTCTTCGAGAAATTTTCCTGCATCGTCACGGCTGAATCCAAATGTCATTTGTGTCAGGTCATTCGTTCCAAAGGAGAAGAATTCCGCTTCTATTGCTATCTCATCTGCTGTTACGGCCGCCCTTGGTATCTCAATCATCGTACCTACCATATAGTCAAGCCTGACATCGGCTTTTTCTATAACCTGTTTTGCTGTATTAACAACAATATCTTTTACATATTTAAGTTCTTTTATATCTCCTATAAGTGGTATCATTATTTCAGGAATTACGTTCATACCTTTTTTATTTACATTAATTGCAGCCTCAATTATGGCTCTCGTCTGCATCTCAGCAATTTCAGGGTATGTAACCGCAAGCCGGCAGCCCCTGTGCCCCATCATTGGATTAAATTCATGAAGGTCGTCTACTATTCCTTTCAGTTCCTCAAAGGAAATATCCATTTCCTTTGCAAGCATTTCTATATCTTCCTCTTCATTTGGCAAAAATTCATGAAGCGGCGGATCAAGAAGCCTTATCGTTACAGGGTATCCTTTCATTTCTGTAAACAGCCCCTCAAAATCTCCCCTCTGCATGGGCAAAAGCTTATCCAGTGCTTTTCTCCTCTGCTCCTCAGTTTTTGATACTATCATTTCTCTTATAGCTGGAATTCTGTCCGCTTCAAAGAACATATGCTCAGTCCGGCATAGCCCTATACCTTCTGCTCCAAACTCGACGGCCTGTGCCGCATCTGCGGGTGTATCAGCATTCGCACGCACCTTAAGCCTTCTTATCGAATCCGCCCATTCCATAAACATAGCAAAGTCACCGGACATTTCAGGTTCAATTGTTGGAAGCTTTGTCCCATAAACATTTCCCGTTGAACCGTCAAGAGAGATCCAGTCTCCTTCGTTGTATCTCTTCCCGTTTTTATCCGTAAAATACTTTTCTTCTTCATTAATCTTTATCTCACCACATCCTGCTACACAGCATGTTCCCATTCCTCTGGCTACAACTGCTGCATGCGAAGTCATTCCTCCTCTTCCGGTAAGAATTCCCTGCGAAACATGCATACCTTCTATATCTTCCGGTGATGTTTCAAGCCTGACAAGAATAACCTGCTTTTCACCATTTTTGTATGCATTTACCGTATCTTCAGCTTCAAAGAACACCTTGCCGGTCGCTGCTCCCGGTGAAGCCGGAAGGCCTTTTGCGACAGGTTTGGCTTCATTTAAGGTTTTTGGCTCAAAATTCGGATGAAGCAAGGTATCAAGCTGCCTGGGTTCTACCTTGAGTACTGCCTTCTCCTTTGTGAACATACCTTCCTTTACCATATCAACCGCAATTTTGAGTGCCGCAATTGCAGTCCTTTTTCCGTTCCTCGTCTGGAGCATAAAAAGTTTACCTCTTTCTATAGTAAACTCCATATCCTGCATATCCTTGTAATGCATTTCAAGCTTTTCTGCTATATCCTTAAATTGGTTGTATATCTCACTGTTTATCTGTTTCAACTGTTCAATTGACTGAGGTGTCCTTATCCCTGCCACTACATCCTCGCCCTGCGCATTCATGAGAAACTCTCCGTAGAGCTTCTTTTCACCTGTAGCCGGATTTCTTGTAAACGCTACTCCCGTACCTGAGTCATTACCCATGTTACCATATACCATCTCCTGTACATTTACGGCAGTGCCCCAGTCTCCTGGAATATCATTAAGCCTTCTATAGACAATCGCCCTTGGGTTGTCCCAGGAGCGGAATACTGCTTTTATGGCTTCCATGAGCTGTATTTTTGGATCCTGTGGAAAATCTTCACCCTTTACACTTCTATAAAGTTCAAAATATCTTTTTACAAGCTCTTTAAGATCATCTGCGTCAAGTTCCGTATCATAGTCTACACCCTTTTCATTCTTCATACCCTCAAGAATCTTTTCAAATCTTGATTTATTAATTTCCATGACCACATCGCTGAACATCTGGATGAATCTCCTGTAGCTGTCATATGCAAACCTTTCATTATTCGTCAATTTTGCCAAGCCTTTAACAACTATATCATTCAATCCAAGATTCAAAACTGTATCCATCATACCTGGCATTGATGTTCTTCCACCAGATCTAACAGATACTAAAAAAGGGTTGTTTTGATCCCCTAATTTTTTACCTACGGTCTCCTCCGTCTTCGAAAGCGCCTGGTATATTTCTTCCTCTATTTCCGGAGAAATGACCTTACCGTCTTTATAATATTTAGTGCATGCTTCCGTTGTCACTGTAAATCCCCTGGGTACAGGCATACCCAGTCCTGTCATCTCTGCAAGATTGGCTCCTTTTCCCCCGAGGAGATTTCGCATTGATGCGTTTCCTTCATTAAAAAGATAAACAAATTTTGCCATACATTACCTCCAATAATATTATTTGTTTTAGTATTTTATTTTATAATTCAAACTTTCCTTGAAAGTATGAAACCAATTTATCAATACTTGTCCTTATCTGTTCCATTGTATCCCTGTCTCTTATTGTAACACTTTTATCGTCAAGTGAATCGAAATCAAAAGTTATACAGTAAGGTGTCCCAATTTCATCCTGTCTTCTGTATCTTTTTCCTATACTGCCCGTATCGTCATATTCACACGCATAGTAGTTTATAAGCTCTTCATAAACAGCTTTCGCATTTTCTCCAAGTTTTTTTGACAGAGGAAGCACAGCTATTTTCACAGGTGCTATTGCCGGATGAAATCTCAATACCGTCCTCTCATCATCTTCTCCAATCTCCTCTTCGTCATATGCATCACAAAGGAACGCAAGCGCAATCCTGTCTGCTCCGAGAGAAGGCTCAATACAATACGGAATATATTTTTTATTTATTTCCGGATCAAAATATGAGAGGTCATCTTTTGATCGCTCCATATGCCGTTTTAAATCAAAATCCGTACGGTTTGCTATACCCAGAAGTTCTCCCCATCCAAAAGGAAACTTAAACTCAATATCCGTTGTGGCTTTACTGTAGTGTGAAAGTTCTTCATCCAAATGATCTCGCATCCTGAGATTCTCTTTATTCATACCAAGATCTAAAAGCCATTTATGACTGAATTCCTTCCAATACTCAAACCATTCGTTATCTTTTCCCGGTTCACAAAAAAACTCAAGTTCCATCTGTTCAAATTCTCTTGTTCTGAAAGTAAAGTTTCCCGGTGTTATTTCATTTCTGAATGATTTTCCTATTTGTCCTATCCCAAATGGTATTTTTCTTCTGGTTGTTCGTTGAATATTTTTAAAATTAACAAATATCCCCTGTGCTGTTTCAGGCCTTAAATATATTTCTGACTTTGAATTTTCAGTTACCCCCTGGAATGTCTTGAACATCAAATTAAACTTTCTTATATCTGTAAAATCTTTGGAACCGCATTCAGGGCATCTTATACCCTCATCTCTTATGTATTTTATAAGCTTCGGCTCATCCCAGCCCTCAACTTTCAACTCAACGCCTTTTTTCCTGTTCCAGTCTTCAATAAGCTTGTCCGCCCTGTGGCGTGTTTTACAAATCCTGCAGTCAACCAGCATATCACTAAAGCCTCCTGCATGCCCGGAGGCTTCCCATACTTCATTGTTCATAAGAATGGCACAGTCAACACCTACATTATAAGGGTTTTCTCGCACAAATTTTTTCCACCATGCTGTTTTAATATTATTTTTCAGTTCGACTCCAAGCGGACCATAGTCCCATGCATTTGCCAATCCTCCATAAATTCCTGATCCACGAAATACAAATCCCCTGTTATTAGCTAATGCGACAATCTTATCCATTGTCTTTTCATTTATCATTAATTATGTCCTCCAATTTTTGAGTAATATATCCTTAAAGCTTCATTCAATATTCTTTCTGCAACCTCTCTTTTGCTCATTAAAGGCAGTTTCAGTACTTCGCCTTCCCCCCCGAATAATGTAACTATGTTCGTATCTTCTTTGAAACCTGAACCTTCCATGGTTACATCATTTGCAACTATCATATCAAAATTCTTGCTTTCAAGTTTTAAAAGTGCATTCTTTCTGAGGTTTTCCGTTTCCGCGGCAAAACCTATATGAACCTTTCCATTCTTTTTGTTCTTTCCTAGTTCTTTTGCAATATCCGGATTTTTTATAAGGTCAATTATCATTTCTTCTTTTAATTTTTTTATTTTGTTTTGAGAAGTCGTTCTGCATCTGTAATCCGCAACCGCTGCAGCAAAAATAATAATATCATATTCCATATAATTTTCAAGTACTGTTTTGTACATTTCTTCACCTGTCATAACATTTAATACATCAATGCCTTCAACTCCGTGTATGTTTACAGGACCGGATATTATTTTTACGGAAGCACCCCTTTCATAAGCCTCTAAACCCAGAGCATACCCCATTTTCCCGGAAGAATTATTTGATATGTACCTCACAGGGTCTATATGCTCAACGGTAGGCCCAGCAGTTATCATTACATTTATACCTTTCATATCTTTTTCCCTGCACAGTATATTTACCGCCGTATCAACAATTCTGCCAGGCTCAGGCAATCTGCCCTTGCCGTATGAACCACTTGCCAGCCTTCCTTCTTCAGGTTCCATAAAAATGAATCCATGAGCCTCAAGCTTTTTTATATTCTCCTGAAGCAGCCGGTTTTCATACATCCTGCTGTTCATAGCAGGTACAAACAGTACTGGGGACTTTACAGCCATTACAACAGTTGTAAGCATATCATCGGCAATCCCACCTGCTGTTTTTCCTATTATGTTTGCTGTTGCTGGTACAATAATCATCAAATCAGCTTTATCCGCAAGTGAGATATGCTTTGTTTCCCAGTTTTCAGGATTATTAAACATATCGGTAACAACAGGCCTTCTTGAAACCGCCCTGAATGTAAGAGGTGTTACAAACCTGGCTGCATTGTCCGTCATTATAACATCAACATCCGCGTTGAGTTTCTTTAACCTGCTTACAACTTCAACGGCTTTATATGCAGCAATACCTCCACATATTCCTGTTATTATTTTTTTACCCTCAAGCATAGATTTACACCGTCTTTATTTTATCCCGTTTTTTGTTCTTGTATAGTGAATCTTATTTTCTTTAACTTCATGCATTGCTATTGTAACAAACTTATCTGAATTGTATTTAGTAAATTTTGGAAAACCATCATTTAACTGTCTTGCTCTTTTGGCAACAGCTATAACAAGAGTATACCTGCTGTCCATATTTTTCATCAAGCTGCCGATATCCGGATTAATCATACTGTCCAACCTCCGATTTTTTCTAATATATCCAGGTTTCTGTCTATTTTCAGCCTTTCAGCTTTTATAATACTATTAATATCAACCAGTGCGGTTTCCAGTTTATCATTAATAACCACATAATCAAATGTTTTATAATGCAAAATTTCACTTTCAGCTTTTTTAAGCCTCTTTTGCAGAACTTCCGAACTCTCACTCCCTCTTTTTTTAATCCTTCTTTCAAGTTCTTTAAATGATGGGGGTAAAACAAATATCAGAACGCTTTCAGGATATTTTTTTACTATATTGGCAGCACCCTCTACATCAATCTCAAGAACTACCGTGTATCCTTTCTGCAGCATATCTTCTATATATTTTGCCGGTGTACCGTAATAATTATCACAGTATCTTACCCATTCGACAAATTCATCTTTTTTAATCATTCCTTCAAATTCATCATCACTCTTGAAAAAGTAATTTTCTCCTTCTTTTTCTCCATCTCTTTGGTTTCTGGTAGTAGCTGATACGGACATTTTTATGTTACTGTCCTCTTTCTGCAGGAGTTCCATCAGCGATGACTTGCCAGTTCCTGAAGGTGCGGATATAACTATCAGTAAACCTTTGCAACTCATACTATTCCTTCCTTTTCTTTTCTTACATATCATCTGCTTCTTCAGCTATCATTTCCGTATCTTTTGAAACAAGCCTGTGTGCAACTGTCTCAGGTTGAACGGCTGATAATATGATATGGTCGCTATCCGTTATAATAACAGCTCTTGTTCTTCTTCCATATGTAGCATCAATAAGCATACCCCTGTCTCTTCCATCCTGAATGATTCTTTTAATAGGCGCCGACTCAGGACTAACTATAGCTATAAGCCTGTTTGCAGAAACAATGTTTCCAAAACCAATGTTTATAAACTTCATGTATAACCCTCCTCAAATAGTTATTCAATATTCTGTACCTGCTCCCTCATTTTCTCAATTTCACTTTTCAAATCAACAACTTCTCCTGTTACTAAAAGATCATTTGCCTTTGAACCAATTGTATTTATTTCCCTGTTTATTTCCTGAATGATAAAGTCCAACTTCCTCCCCACAGGCTTATTCATATCAAGTGTTTCCCTGATCTGAACAATATGGCTTTTTAATCTTACAAGCTCCTCATCAATACTACATCTGTCAGCAAAAAGAGCAATTTCCTCAGCAAGCCTGTTTTCATCCATGTTAGTACGGCCAAGCATTTCTTCTATGCGTTTTCTTAGTTTCTGTGCATATTCCTCTACAATACACGGAGCTCTTTCTTCAATTTTATTTAGCATTTCTTCAATATTAAATGTCATTGCTGTAAGACTTTCTTTGAGTTTACAGCCTTCATTCTCCCTCATCGAATTCAATGCATAAAGTGCCTTATCAAGTGCATTTTTTATATATATCCAGTTTTTTTCATCATCTTCATCTATCTTTTCTGTCTTGAACATATCCGGGAAATCTGATATCATTGATAAAGAAATATCATCCTTCAAATCAAATTTTTCCTTTAATATATTTACAGCATTTATATATCCTCTTGCCAATCCTTCATCAAGCAATACTTTTTTAAGCTGCCCGCTTAAATCTTCAAAAGTCACAAAAACTTCTATTCTCCCCCTGGAAACTTTTTTTACTATAGTTTCTCTGATTCTATCCTCAAGTGATATTATTTTTCGCGGCATTTTTACATATACATCACAATATCTGTGATTTACTGCCTTTATTTCTACGAGTACATATATACCATCTTTACGGTATTGTCCTCTTCCAAACCCTGTCATGCTTTTTATCATTTAATCTACCATCCTTGCTCATATAAGTATAGCATATTTTTCTAATTGTATACAATACTATTCTTTAAGCCGGCCACCTATATCTCCCATTTCATACATGATTATCGTCAGAACTGCAATAGCTGCAGTCTCCACTCTCATTATCCTTGGTCCAAGAGAAACCGGCCTGAATCCTGTTTTAACAGCCATATAAATCTCTTCTCTTGTAAATCCCCCTTCCGGACCTACTATAAGCGCTATATCCCTGTATTTTTTACTATCTGTAAACTCATTATTTTTAAGAAATTCCTTGATATTTATTTCTTCTTCAAGTTCATAAGGAATTATTAGAATATCTGAAACTGATGCTTTTTTCATTGCTTCTTCAAAAGTCAGAAAATCATATACTACAGGTATTTTTCCTCTGCCACATTGTTTTGCAGATTCCATCGCGATACGGTTCCACCTTTTAATTTTGTTTGCCTCTTTTTTGTCTTTTTCAATTCTGCCTTTTTCAGGCCTCACAACCGTTCTTTCTGTTATAATCGGAATTACTTTTGATACACCAAGTTCAACACTTTTTTGTATTATCCAGTCCATTTTATCGGATTTTGGTACTGATTGAAATAATGTAACTAATACAGGCGGCTCAATCTTGTTTTCAATACTGCTGCTTATTATCACCCTTACATTATATCTCGTAATTTCTTCAATCACTGCATTATAGTCCGTTCCTTCACCGTCACAAAGCGTTATACTGTCCCCTTTTCCAAGTCTTAATACTTTTTTTATGTGATTACTGTCACCACCCGTTATATCAATCTTGTTTTCTGTTATATTATCCTTATTTATAAAATACTTTATATAAATTACCTCCACTACATTCCAAGTGCATCTTTCATTTTATTGAAAAAACCTCTTCTCTGATCGTGAACTTCATCTCCACTTACATCTGCAAATTGTTTCAAAATCTCCTTTTGTTTATCATTCAACCTTCGGGGAACCTCAACAAACACTTTTACAAACTGATCTCCTCTACCGTTTCCTCTTAAAAATGGTATACCCTTGCCTTTTAATCTGAATACGGAGCCTGTCTGTACTCCTTCCGGAATTTTATACTGGACCTTGCCGTCAAGTGTAGGTACTTCCATTTCCGATCCCAATGCTGCCTGTACAAATGTTATTGGAATTTCACAAACAACATCATTCCCCTGCCTCTGGAAAAGAGAATGAGGACGCACCTGAACCGTAATATATAGGTCTCCTGCAGGCCCCCCACTGCTCCCTGGTTCACCTTCACCTCTAAGTGATATGGTCTGCCCATTATCAATACCCGCCGGTACACGTATGTTCATGTGCCTGATTTTTTTAACTCTGCCTCTGCCTGAACATTTAGGACAGGGTTCTGTTATTATTTTTCCTGTTCCATGGCACACATCACAGGTTTTTATATTTACAAAATGTCCAAATGGAGTGTTTTGTTTATATTGAACCTGACCACTTCCTCCGCAATGTGCACATGTTACGGGAGTCGTACCTTTTTTTGCTCCACTGCCTTTACACTCATTACATATTTCAACCCTGTTAATTGATATTTCTTTTTCCACACCAAATGCAGCCTCTTCAAAATTTATTTCAAGACTTGCTTTTATATCAGCACCCTTTTTATGCCCATTTCTTCTACTTGTTTTTCTTCCAAAACCTGACCCTCCAAAGAATGATTCAAAAATATCTCCTATTCCGCCAAAATCGAAATCATTAAATCCTCCAAATCCGCCAAAGCCTCCATCACTCTCAATTCCAGCATGCCCAAAGCGATCATATCTTTCACGTTTTTGAGGATCAATAAGTACCTCATAAGCTTCATTTGCTTCTTTAAACTTTGCCTCTGCAACTTCATCTCCTTGATTCATATCAGGATGGTATTGTTTGGCAAGCCTTCTATATGCTTTTTTAATCTCAATTTCGGAAGCATTTCTATCAACGCCAAGGACTTCATAATAATCTCTTTTTGAAGCCACTTTATCAACTCCCTCTCTACTTTATGTCTGTTCAAATTTTTAACCGTAACATTTTCTCAAGTTTACATATAAAATATATTTTAATCCAATTTGTCACAATACTCAGTTTAAAGTATTATAACATACCGCAGCCTGCGGCTGCAACCAAAGTATTCTGTAAGGAAATCTTACACTTTCCCACAAAAACAAATCAAAGCCCCATTTCAAGGCTTTGATTTGTTTAAATATATAAATTACAGTGCCTTACTTCTTATTATCCTTATTATTATCCTCATCATCAACAACCTTGTAATCTGCGTCATATACATTATCCTGGTTATTCTGGCCATCCTGTTCTCCTGCCTGTTCAGCACCTCCACCTGCCTGACTGCCAGCATTAGGCCCTGCCTGTTGGCCTCCGGGAGGATTATTACCATATATCTTTGATGAAATTTCATAAAATGCCTGTGAAAGTTTTTCCGTAGCGCTCTTTATCTTATCAGTATCAGTACCCTTCAAGGCTTCTTTTACATTATTTATTTCCGCCTCTATTTTTGCCTTCTCTTCGCCTCCAACTTTATCCCCAAGGTCTTTCAAAGTTTTTTCCGACTGGTAAACCATCTGGTCGGCATTATTCCTTGTATCTATCTCTTCTTTCTTTTTCTTATCATCTGTTGAAAATTTTTCGGCTTCTTTCACAGCTTTATCTATTTCATCCTCAGTAAGATTTGATGATGCGGTAATCGTAATTTTCTGCTCGTTTCCTGTTCCCTTGTCTTTGGCAGAAACATGAACTATTCCGTTTGCATCTATATCAAAAGTAACCTCTATCTGTGGTACTCCTCTAGGTGCAGGTGGAATTCCCGTAAGGTGGAATTTCCCAAGTGTCTTGTTATATGCAGCCATTTCTCTCTCACCCTGCAGTACATGAATTTCTACACTTGTCTGTGAATCAGCAGCTGTTGAGAACACCTGGCTTTTCTTGGTAGGAATTGTCGTATTTCTATCAATAAGCTTTGTAAATACACCCCCAAGTGTTTCTATACCAAGCGAAAGTGGTGTAACATCAAGAAGCAGCAAATCTTTAACATCTCCTGTTAAAACTCCAGCCTGTATTGCCGCACCTACAGCAACACATTCATCAGGATTTATTCCCTTGAAAGGCTCTTTTTCAAGATATTTTTTAACGGCTTCCTGTACTGCAGGCGTCCTGCTAGAACCACCAACAAGAAGAACCTTGTCAATTTTGTCAGGAGACAGCCCTGCATCTTCCATAGCTTGTCTTGTAGGCCCCATAGTTGCTTCAACCAGGTCAGCCGTGAGTTCATTAAATTTTGCTCTTGTAAGAGTAATATCAAGATGCTTCGGTCCTGATGCATCCGCTGTAATAAATGGAAGATTAATATTTGAAGTAGTCACTCCTGAGAGTTCTATCTTGGCTTTTTCAGCAGCTTCTTTAAGCCTTTGCATTGCCATTTTGTCATTTCTTAAATCAATGCCGTTTTCTCTTTTAAAAGTATCAGCAAGATAATTCATAACTCTTTGGTCAAAATCATCTCCTCCAAGCTTGTTATTACCATTCGTAGCCATTACTTCAAACACACCGTCACCAATTTCCAGTATGGATACATCAAACGTACCTCCTCCAAGGTCAAATACCAGTATTTTCTGGTCGTGTTCCTTATCAAGACCATAAGCAAGGGATGCAGCGGTAGGCTCATTTATAATCCTCATTACTTCAAGCCCTGCAATCTTTCCTGCATCTTTGGTTGCCTGCCTCTGTGAATCACTGAAATATGCAGGAACAGTAATAACTGCTTTTTCAACAGTTTCACCAAGATAACTCTCTGCATCAGCTTTCAGTTTTTGAAGAATCATTGCGGAAATTTCCGGTGGGGTATATTGTTTATCATCAATTTTCACCTTTCTATCGGTACCCATATCCCTTTTTATTGAAATAACAGTTCTTTCCGGATTGGTTATTGACTGCCTTTTAGCTACCTGTCCAACCAATCTCTCACCTGTTTTTGAAAAAGCTACAACTGATGGGGTAGTCCTGTTACCTTCAGCATTTGGAATAACCACGGACTCTCCGCCCTCCATTACCGCAACACATGAATTGGTTGTTCCAAGATCTATACCTATTACTTTAGCCATTATCATACCTCCTGTTTCTAATTTTATCATTAATAATATTATAATATACCGGTAATTACAACTATGTGTAATAATTACTCAGTTAGCTACCTTAACCATACTGTACCTTATTACCTTTTCTTTCATTATATATCCTTTTTCAAATTCCTCCACCACCATATTCTGCTCAACGGAATCATCTTCAATATGCATAACGGCATTGTGATATTCAGGATTAAAATTTTTACCCACCGATTGAATTTCTTCAACATCAAGTTTCTTGAGTATATCCGATATCTGCTTTTTCACAAGTTCAATACCGCTTTTTATACATTCATCCTTTTCATTATCCTTACTGTCATTCGAACATGCTTCTACTGCTCTGTCTATACTGTCAACTACCGGGAGAAATGTCCTTACAATATCGATTGCAGCATCATTATATATATTTTCCTTCTCTTTTTGTGTCCGTTTTTTATAGTTTTCAAATTCCGCAGCAGTTCTTTGCAATCTATCAAAAACCTCTTCATACTGCTTAACCTTATCCTCTAGTTTTTGCCCTAATTGTTTCATTTCTTCTTCTGAAGATTTTCCCTTTGATTTTTCCCTGAATTTTTTCTTGTTTTCTGACTCATTTTCTTTACCGGATTCCTTTTCACCATGCCTGTACTTTAATTCAGGTTCCGATTCTTTTACGGTTTCTGATTTTAAATCGGAATCAGGTTTTAAATCGGATTTTGAAGCCAATTCGGATTCATTTTTTCCTTTTGAAGCTGTTTTTTCCTCTGGTACTGATTTTTTATCTGCTGTTTCAGATTTGTTTTCATTTTGAATAATTAAATCTTCCTCATCAAATCCGTTACTATTTTTAACATCATCACTTATCATATGCTAAACCTGCCCTCCTTAATCCTTATCAGTAAATTTTTGTTTTTTTTACGCTAATCGTATAGTTCACCAATCATCTTTTTTATTTCTTCATTTATCTTCTTCCTGATATATCTCATAGAAGAAATGACCCTTGGATATTCCATCCTCGTAGGACCTATTATTCCAATGGAACCTATTGCTATTTCACCCATACTGTATGCAGTAGTTATAAGCGTACAATCCTTTATTTTTTCAATTTCATTTTCACTGCCTATTCTTATTTTAATGTTACCATTTTTTCCGGAATAGCTTAGCAGTTTTCGTAAAATATCCTTTTCTTCAAGTGCATTCAAAAACTCCTGTGCTTTTATTACATCCTTAAATTCAGGATAATTCAATATATTCGTAGCCCCTTCAAGATAAATTTCAAAGTTTTGTACCCTTTTTATACAATCCATAACTGCTTTATGAATTCTGTTTAATGTTTCCCGTCCTACTCCCGGTATTATTTCCGTATTATTTTCATTTGATAATGAATTAACCTTTTCTGCTGATAGTCCACAATATTTTTCATTAAGCATGTTTGTAATCTTTACTATACCATCATCTGCTAAATATTCCTTAATAATTACCATGCTGTTCTTTACAATTCCGGTATCAGTGATCAGTATCAAAAGTATCTTATCGTTATCAACAAGTATTACCTGTATTTTCTTAATAATATTACTCTTCATTTTTGGAGTAACACCCATTGAAGTATAGTGTGTAAATTTTGACATGACCTCAGAAGCTATTTTTATCAATTCACTCATTTCGCTTATATGTGCCTCCAAAGCTTCTCTGATTATACAGCTTTCCTCCTCGGTCAATTCCCTCACAGCCATAAGTTTATCAACATAAAACCTGTATCCGCTGTCGGATGGAATCCTTCCTGCAGAAGTATACGGCTGTGACAGGTAGCCCATTTCTTCCAGGTCTGCCATTTCATTTCGTATGGTTGCCGAACTTAAACCAAGCTCATTTTTTTTGGCAATAGTCCTTGAACCGACAGGCTCCGCAGTCTCAATATACTCGTTAACAATAGCCTGCAGTATTCTTTTTTTCCTGTCATCCAATAGCATATTCCACACCCCTTTTGTTAGCACTCTTTATTATTGAGTGCTAATACCATAATAAAAAAATACCATTTATATGCCTGATTGTCAAGTGTTTTTTTGCTTACCTGTGTTTTTTTTGCTTACCTTAAGTTTTACTGTTTTTTTATTTCACTCATATATCCTATTGCTTCTGTTATTATATATCTCGGCCTTCCCTTAACCTCATCATAAATACTCGCGATATACGTACCTATTATACCAAGGCTTATCATAAGAGCACTGCCAATAATAAGAAGCAGGAGTATAACCGTTGTAAAACCATCAAGTGAAATACCCGCAAGTTTTTTATACAATGTCTGCACACCAAGTATTATCGAGCCCAACAAAAATACTATTCCGAATATGGTTACAATTTGGAGGGGCAGTGAAGAAAAAGATGTAATCGCTGTAACCGCAAGCTTAAAAAGCTTAAAAAATGACCATCTTGAATTGCCATTAGTTCTTTCTCCTACCTCAAAAGGTACATATATTCTACTGAAGCCTGTCCAGGCACTCATTCCCCTGAAAAAGGTATTCCGCTCCCCCAAAAGCCTCCATGCAGAAACAACTTTTGAATCCATCAGTTTGAAATCCGACGCACCATTCAGATTAAAACCGGAAAGTTTTTTCAGCATGTAATAAAAAATCTTTGAACCTATCCTGTTTATAAAATTTTCCCTGCCTCTTGAAATCTTGACACCTTCGATCACATCATAGCCTTCATTCCTCCAGAGCCTTATCATTTCAGGTATAATCCCCGGTGGATGCTGCAAATCTGAATCCATGACCAGGCAGCCATCTCCGCTAGAATTTATCAAGCCGGCACATATGGCAGCCTCCTTTCCAAAATTTCTACTGAACCTGACTGCACTTACATTTATAAGTTCTTCAGAAGCAGCTTTTATATATTCCCAGGTATCATCAGAAGAGCCATCATCCACCAATATAAACTCATAATCAATATTTATATCATCAAGAATACTTTTTACAATTCTTAAATTAATTAATATATGCTCACCCTCATTATATACAGGGATCACAACCGAAAGCCTGTTTCCCCCCATAATCCATAACCTCCTTCTGTAATCACATGAATAATTTTATCATATATCTTTTGATTTTTAAACAATATCGTATATTTTTACGCAAAATCCCGTTTTTGTTTTTATGAACAACATATTTGAAACAGACCACGGCGTACGGATAGAAGTTCGTATAGATATTTCACAATATTGGCTGCGGAAAAAGTGTTACCTAACACTGGTAACATTATTATAAACTCACAATTGAGTTGTAGTGTTTACTTTCTTGAACAACCCATCACTGAAGTGACAGGATTTCTGCTTCACTGACTTCGTAACCTCCATCTCCACAGTATCGGATCCATGCACTGCTTCACTTCTGTGCCGAATGATGAATACAACTGAATAAACTCCAGGAAGCCAAAAATGCCAAAGTACTTTCCTGAATATATAATTACGGACTTGGAGCCTTCCTGACAAAAGGGGTTGATGTCCTCTATTTTCCAAAAGTCCTTTATCTGACGATAATCCTCTTCTATTTCAGGCCTTAGTTCGTATGTCATAATAATCTGCCTTGCCGTTTTTAAGCTCTCTGGAAATAAAACAACGGTCATTAATTGCTTACCCGCTCAGTATTTATGCGGGTTTTATTGTTTTTTCCGTAAGGAACTTGCGTTATATATATTATACATTTTCATCTTTTTTAAATCAACTTACACATAAAATAAATTGCTTAATAAACAGCCTCTAAGAACCTTACGCTATATTTCATAAAAATATTTATTCAAGTAGATGAGAAGGGCTGTGAATGGTAACTCCTTTTTCCATTATTGATTGACTTCAAATAGCAAAATTGATATAATTAACCTTGAGAGGAGCTGAATAAATGCCTGAGTTAAGCCGGTTTCAAGGTATGATAATCAAAATGATTTTTGGAGATACTATTCAGCATAACAAACCGCACATTCATGTGTATTGCGGAGAATTTGAGTGTTGGTATTGATGGTGAGTTACTGGCAGGGTCTTTACCTGTTAAAAAGCTGACTATTCTTCAGGCATGGATGATATTGCATGAAGAGGAACTATATGCGGCATGGAATAAAGCAGTAAGAAATGAGCCTTTTGATAAAATTGATCCATTGAGATAGGAGGTTGAGCGATGTATGTTATAAATGGTATTGCATATTCAGGTGATGCAAAACCTATGATAAAAGTAAAATCGGTACGTCCTTTGGACGGATATAAGTTGTTATTACGATTTTCAAATAATGAGAAAAGAATATTTGATTTCAGTCCGCTTCTTGACATGTCCTGTTATGTTCCTTTAAAAAACAAATCCTTTTTTGACAGGGTTTATATTGATTATGGTTGTACTGTTTGGAATGACGACGATATAGATATATCCCCTGAATTTTTATATGAAAATGGAATTCCGGTAGAAGATTCTGAAGACACCTAACCAATACACTAAACCTTTTGAATTTCGTAACATATTTTCAAAACAGGGAGGTCCTTCCTGTTTATAACCTGGGATTTGTCAAGCGGTATAGCCCGGTGGAATGAGCAAAGCCTCAGAAATATATCGACACTTGCAACTATAAAAACAATTCATGATGATATTGCTATGGGGAATAACAACAGTCTTTATGAAAAATCTATCAGCCAGTATTAGGCCAACCTTTTCCAAGGTCAGCCCCTTAATGAACAGCTTAAGGAATGACAGCAATTGGGGAAAGGTTAACAACCAGAAACTTCACAAGTGGCCGTTTGGTAAATCATTCATCTCGCTCATTGTATTTTATTGACGTACAATTATTTCGGGTGCAGACAATAAGCACAAAACCCGGGGATGATATATTCGGGCAGCACCAATGCTGCATTTCTCTTCAGAGACATGAAGGTATGAAAATATTTGAAAATAAGGAATTGGTACAAAAACATCTTGGTAAATACCCAATTATAAATTTTTCTTTTAAAAAAATAAAATCTACAAGGTTTGAACTGGCATATGAAGACTTTACAAAGGAGATTTCAAGAGAATATGTGAGGCATAGATATCTGCTTAATTCGGAGGTATTATTAGAATTTGAAAAAGAAAAGTATATGGAGATAATGACATTGAAAGCAAGCCAGTCTGATTATACTGATTCAATATATGATTTGAGTGGATATTTAAAAAAATATTTTCAAAAGGCTGCAATTATATTAATAGATGAATATGACACACCTCTTCATTATGCAAAGCTTAACGGATATTATGATGAAATGCTCAATATAATAAGGGCATTAATGGTAGATGGTCTAAAGGGTAATGACAATATTGAAAAAGGAATAGTAACAGGTATAATGGAAATATCTCAGGAGAGCATATTCAGTGCCTTCAACAACCCGGAAATAGCTACTCTTACTGATAGCTATTGCGCTGAAATGTTTGGCTTTACATGCCTTAACGGTTTATAACGAGTGAAATGTATGACATCAAGAGAGCGACTAAAGCAATCCTGTCATCACACAAATACCTGGCCACCTAATGAATCTTGTCAGGATAATCATACAACCAGTACATGAAATTTTCATTTCCCATAAGCTTGTAGGTAGATGATGGGATAAGGCTTAGATTGTATAAGTATGCAAAAGTCGGTTTTGGAATCCGTCAATCCTATTTATGTTTCTTTATATGGCATTTGTCTACTGCAATCTAAAGAGAGCACCATCAATTTCCTTTATAAGAAGTATATTAAATGGAAATGACGTGGGATGTATTATTTCCCCTTATTCCTATGGAATATAACTTTAAACTGGTTTGTAAGCTCATCATTTATGAGATCCACATTAATATTTCTTTCTTTGCATGCTCTAAGTATTCTTGCAATTCCAGTTCCCAGGCCGGTATAGGGCAGTTCCTTCATAGCTACAACATGTGACAGGATATTAGGGTTTCTTGGATGAGACAGCCCATGTTTTATGCCTTCTACTGTCAAAGTATTTGGCAACAGTCCGGGGCTCAGGATTTCAACCCTGTTTTCAAACACAAGCACTCTAATATTCATATTTACGAAATAGTTCCTGTGAACCAGCGCATTAACTATTGCCTCCTGCAGAGCCTTTTCAGGTATTTCCCAGACTGCTCTGCTGTTAAAGTTGTCATCCGGCTGTATTTTTCTCAATTGTCTGTCCAAAAAGCTCATTGTCCTCTTATATATTGAGATTATGTCCCCATTAATATATTCCTTATCTCTGTATTCGTTTCCACCTATTTCATTTCCAACAAATGATACAGCCTTCAAAGTGCTTGATATTCTATCAATATACGGCTCTTTTTGAAACAATACCAGTCCGCAAATTGTACATTGACCGTTATTTATTATTTTCAGATTTTCCAAAATGATATTGAATTTATCAGTTTCAGAATTTTTGTCGACATTTTTATCTGTTTTTTCAGAAATAAATTTATACAGTAACTGTTTATTTAAATTTTTTATTGAGGTTTTGGGGATTACCATTTCATCTGCAAGCATATTGAATGATTCCTGTAACAACCTTCTCATTTCTTCCTTGGTTGCCTTTCTTTTGTCTGCTCCCACTTTTACCCATACATCACTCCCGTTGGACATATAATATTTGTTAGGTCCTTTTGGTATATTTATAACCATAACTACGGATTCATCTATATTAAGAGTATTAACTTCAGCAGCAATTTGAGGCTCTATTTTATTTGTACATGCATTGGAGATCCATTGGTTCAGGTTTCTTATTTGAGTCTTTTCAAGGCCTGTTATTTCTCCGTCATCATCTACTCCAACAATTATCATGCCGCCTTTACTGTTGGCAAAAGCTCCAACTTCAGCAGCAATTTGAGAGGGTCCGTTAAACATTCTCTTAAACTGTATATATGAATTTTCTCCGGTTTTAATGATACTCTTTAATTTTTGAATATCCACTTGTCAAACCTCCTCACTACAATGATTAAAACTTTTATTAACAACATTTTATCAAATATGGGTTATAAGTACAATTATTTTCTATGATGGCCAGTACTCAATTATGATCATATCTGCTAGTTTCCTACACATTATATGATTTCAGCATTCCATGCTTTACCCAGTTGTTCCTGTCTCAAAATTGCAATCCTTGCATTCCCAATTTCCGATTCTGTTATAACAATATTAAGTTTGCCGTCTCCATCTATATCACCGACTGCTAATCTTGTCTCAGGATGCCATTTTAACTCTTCAGGATTTAGAGGATGTATTACCTACATATTATTCTCTTGCTTTACAGCATAACATGTGATTTCTTTTTGGTCAATGACCATCTCTTGACCCATAGTTTATTGTTGAACCGTCATTTTCCCTGGTACACTGACCTTGCTGATTAGATCCCCCTCATCATTGGTATATGAATTTATTATTTTATGGTTTATAGGAATATCGTATTCATCAATAAGTAGGAAACTAATAATTATTTGAATCTTGAAATGTTTTCAGACAAGGTTTACGTTTTTTTAATATGCCAAAAACTGCAGGATTAATTTATGCACCCCTGTAGGACTTGATCAGTTGATACAATTGTTGTAATGGTGTATAATATTTGTAACTGCTCTGTAGTCAGCAGACAGAAGTCAGGAGTTTTAAAATAGTTTTCAGGATAAAGAGCTAATACTTGAAAACCTGAAGCATACAATTCTACTGAATACTGACTACTGACTACAGGCTGAGTAGTAACAAAATGGGAATAATATATAATATACCTAAAAGAAGGCGGAGGCAATTGTGTCATGGACGCAACAGAATTACTGGAAATTATAGATTTGGGAGAAAATAGCAGAGTCCAATTCAAAGAAAACATAAATAGCCCGGAACAGCTTGCACAGGAAATGGTGGCTTTTACTAATTCTCTGGGTGGAAGGATACTTATTGGTGTAAGAGATGATGGAAGTATTGCCGGACTGACTAAAGAGGACATTTTACGAATTAACCAGATGATTTCCAATGTTTCATCCCAGAATGTTGAACCTCCTATAAGCCCTTTTACAGATACAGTTAAAGTAAATGGTCAAAAGGTTATGATTGTTGAAATAGAAAAAGGCATTAACAAACCTTATTGTACCAATAAGGGCATTTATGTTACGAAATCGGGTGCGGATAAGAGGAAGATATCACAAGAAGAATTACAAAGGCTATTTCAGGAATCGAACAAGTTATTTGCGGACGAAATGAAAGTTTTTGGCACTACATTCGAAGATTTGGATTTTGACAGTTTCGCAAAAGTATACAATAAAATATATGATGAACCGGTAGATAATGTTAATATACCAAAAGAACAATTATTAAATAATATTAATATGATGACAGGCCAGAATCTGACTTTGGCAGGGCTTCTTCTCTTCGGTAAATATCCGCAGTCTAAGAGGCCTATCTTTATGATCAAAGCCGTAAGTTTCTTGGGTGATGACATGTCTGCGGCAGAATATAGGGATTCGGAAGATATAACAGGCACACTGATGGAGCAATATAAGAGTGGAATAAGTTTTTTGGTCAGGAACCTGAAAAAAATACAAGTTGAAGAAGGTTTCAATAGTGAAGGAAGGCTTGAAGTTCCTAGACTCGTTCTAGAAGAACTCCTGGTTAATGCTTTAGTGCATAGGAACTATTTCCTAAACGCACCGATCAGGCTTTTTATTTTTGACAACCGGATAGAATTTATTAATCCTGGCAAATTGCCAAACACTCTGACAACAGAAAATATTAAATATGGTATATCTATTCCAAGAAATCCCCTTATGTCTTCTTTTGCGTCAAAATTACTGCCATATAAAGGTGTAGGAACAGGTATTGTAAGGTCATATAAAGCATATCCCCATATTAAATTAATTGATAACAAAGAAATTGAT
>CAZANH010000502.1:0-17028 GCA_964486515.1 uncultured Eubacteriales bacterium | reverse complement strand
CTTGACATCACATCCAAAATTTATTATCCTCAAAGTATCTTGTTTGTGTAAAAGTGTTTCCGTTATATTTGATTTTTTCAGAATCATGGAAACACTTTTTTTATTTTAACAATTGGTAATCATTTCTACAATAGATTGTTGGAAAATTGCAGCACTAAGCTGCTCTTTTTCGATAGAAACAACACTGTTATATTACACTACTATTGTACAAGGATGTTAAAGAATTACGTATTAATCTTTTGTACAAAATCCACAAAAGAGGATACACAAAGAACAAATTAGTGTACTTTTTTATTTATGTAAAACATGATAATTTTAATATAAGCTAATATTTATAAAATTAAAATATTGGGAAAATAGTTTAAAGGAGTGAGATTATTGAAAAGAGTACTTGCATTACTATTAATGTATGTATTTGTCATTGCAAGTGTTTTTTCTTCAGCAGGCTTTATGTTTCAGACGCCACAGGGAGTTAAAGCAGCCGGTTTTATAGATGCATACGAAAAAATCAATCCAAACCTAGCAGCTGAGAAACATCTGGCTATAACAAAGGATTGGCTAGTAGAGAGTACATCTGAGGGGTCGTGGATTAAGTTTGAGGATGTAGATTTCGGAAGTGATGCTTCAAAATTATTTAAATTTGAAGCATCATGTCCTCAAGCATCCAACAGACCTATACAAGTCCGTATGAACAGCCTGGATGGACCGGTTATAGCCAATGGATATGTTAAGGCTACAGAAAGCTGGTCTGATTACGAATTGCAGCAGATTATCCTCGAACAAGAGGTAACAAGCGAACATGATATTTTTATTATTTTTAATCAAGGCGATGGAGCAGGAAAGTGGGGCGGAAATTTTAAATGGTTCCGTTTTTCAGCAATTGATCCCTATCAGAAAATTAACCCAATATGGAATGACGGCAGTGATGTATTGACAGCTGGAGACTTCCTTATAGAAAATGTAGGAACAGATGCATGGATTAAGTTCAAAGGTGTTGAATTTGGAGACATTATTGTCCCGGACACATTAGAAATGGAATATTCATGTGATTCTGCAACAGCAGGGCCTATAGAAATCCGATTGGACAGTGTTGATGGACAATTGATAGGCACAAGCGAGATAGCCTCAACAGGAGGAGCAGAAACTTTTGCAACTAAACAGATTGCGCTCAATGGAATAAACGATTCACTTGGTACACATGATCTATACATGAAATTCAATACAGGAGATGGTGCAACAGGGGGCAGCTACAAGTGGTTCCAGTTTTCAGGCAAATTGCAGCTTGCTGGTATAGGTGTAACAGCTCCGACAACTGTTATGAGTGCTATCGGACAATCATTAGTATTGAGTGTCTATGGAATAGCCGGAGTGGATACGCGGGTTGAAATACCTGACGACGTTGCGCTAGCTTATGAAACCAGCGATTCAGAGGTTGTGACAGTTGATTCAAATGGTACAGTTACAGTAGAGGGTAAGGGATCAGCTGAAATTGCTGTTACAGGCACTGCAGCTTATGGGATTTTCACAACTTCTATTCAATTTGATGTAGTTGATAGTCAGGAAACATTCTTCTATGTATCATCTGAAGGTTCAGACTCTAATCCGGGTACAATAGACTTGCCTTTCAAGACAGTGCAAAAAGCTCAGACAGCAGTACGTACTGTGATTGAAGGGGGAATGATTGGAAATATTACAGTTTATATTCGAGAGGGTGTATACAATTCATATTCTAACTATTTTCTTAGCTTAAATAACTCTGATTCAGGAAGAAACGGATATTTTGTAAAGTATGCTGCCTACCCAGGAGAGAATCCTGTATTTGAGGGCGGCAAATCAATTACAAATTGGGAGTCCGTTGACAACAATATCTACAGGGCAAATATCGGGACAGATTGGACATTTAACTCAATATTTGAAAATGATGAACGTGTGAATATTGCAAGAACCCCTAACAAAGGTGGAGCTCGTGAAGGCTATATGACTGTTGCTGCTCCAATGGTTTCAACAGATAATAAAAAGAAATTCCATTTTAATGAAGGAGATATTCCCGAAGGCCTTGATCCTAACACTGAGGAACTTGAAATATTTATATGGGCAGGTGGACCAAAGGGCATATATAACTGGCATGCCGCTCTAAAAAAGATAGTAGATATTGATTATACCAATCGTATTATTACCCTTGACAGTAATGTGAATTATGAAATCGGTCCCGGCTCAAGATACTACATTCAGGGTAGCATGTCCATGTTGGACGCACCAGGGGAGTTCTATATTGACAAAACAGCAGGTTACTTGTATTATTGGCCTATAAATAGCTCTATCAGCGAGCAGAAAATTATAGCGCCGAAGTTACGGCGTATCATGAGTATCAGCGGTACTGAAGATTCACTTGTTGAAAACATCATCGTTGAAGGTATTACTATGCGCAACATCAATTACACGAGGACTATTTATTATACCTCAGGCGTATATTTAAGAAATGTCAGGAACATTTCAATAAAGGATAACTACATTCACGGAATTGGCGGAATTGGGATTGAATTCCGGGATGCTGCACAAAATATTACTATCAGCGGCAACAGGATATATGATATAGGGGATATTGGTATTCTGGTTCAAGGTAACAGTGGCAGTACTAATATGAATCACAATACAATCACAAACAACCTGATTCAAAAGGTTGGTCGTCTCGTTGGACATGGACATGGTATCAGACTTTCAAATACCAATAATACCGCAGTTACACACAACAGAATATTTGATAGTCCACGATATGCTATAAGTATGAAGGGCGGCGGAACAACCGACAACATTATTCAATACAATGATGTGTTTGAATGTAACAAGGATTCACAGGATACAGGACTTGTTGAAGCTTGGATGGCAGGAGCGGGGAATGTAATTGATCACAACAGAATATACAACAGTGACATACATTTTTCCTTTGGTTTTGGGATCTATCTGGATGATCAATCCGGGTCTTTCAGAGTATCAAATAACATTCTTCACGGATTGCAGCAGTCAGGTGAAGGAGATCTTAGAAATCCAATTCTCTCTAAAGGTGTAGGGAATGAATTCATTAACAACTACGTTGTAAACAACCCAGCATCATCATATGGACCTTTCGGTTCATATGACACAAAAAGTGAGAATCTGTCATTATCAAAGAATATTTTCTACAACTCAGGTGATGTGGTTTACCAGTTCACTGGTTACAATGACGATCGTTTTGCTTTTGCAGATTATCAGCTTTTATTCAATGAAAACGGTCAGTATAGAGTTGTGGGTGTTCCTGGAGCCAACAATTTTGATGAGTGGAGAACACTCTACGATTATAAGTTTGACCAGCTTAGTATAATTGATAACCCACAGTTTATGGATGAGTCAAAGGACGATTACAGAATACGTTACGATTCTCCTGCCAGAAAGCTGGGAATAGAAGAAATTGATGTTGCAAACATAGGATTAAAGGACACATTCAAGTATGGTAATTCCAATGATCAACTGGAATACATTTATCCTGTAGATTCCAATGGAAAGACCTTATCGGTTCTTAATCTGACTAGTGGTCAGACTGTTGGGACAGGTTTGCTCGGTCGTACAGTGACAGGTTATGTATCTGACCTTCAGGGTGCGGCAATCAGTTATGAGAGCAATGATTCTAATGTCGCTACTGTAAATGGAGCAGGTCAGGTAACTTCTGTAAGCACTGGAGTGGCTGAAATCACAGTAACCGTCGTAAGGGGAAGTGAAACACTTGCAACAAAATACCATGTTCTGGTAGGCGATGAACTGGAAAGTGTGGAAGTGAAAGCTGCGAGAAACACTATAAGGAATGGTGAAACAACTCAGTTGCATATTTACGGTAAAACTGAGCTTGGTTCCTATACACTTGTTAAACTTGATGATGAAAGGCTGGATATCAGTATTGATAAGCCTCATATAATACAGGTTGATCAAGACGGAACGATATCAGCGAATTCCGGTGGAGAAGCAACAATTAATGTCAATATGACAATAAATGATGTTGTTACAACGGGACAGGTAAAAGTTTCAGTATTTGACCCGATTGACGCTTATAGTACAATTAATCCTGAAAGATATGGAGATGTTTCTGGTTTGACAGTGGAGGATAACAAAATTAAGAATACAGCTCCAGATTCATGGATTATGTTTAATAATGTGGACTTTGATGAAACCATTCCTAATATCCTGAAGATGAATGTGGCGTCTGAAGCCGGCGGAAGTATTGATGTGCGTGCAGGCAGCTTGACAGGACAACTTCTTGGCACTTCTCAAGTTCAGGCTACAGGGGGATTGACAGATTTCCAGGAGCAGACCGCTTCTCTTGACATGGGAGTAAACTTGAAAGGCATACACGATATTTACTTTATCTTCAGCGAAAGTAACAGTGGTGATGCAGGTGAATTTGGATGGTTCTCATTTGACCGTGAGCCTGTTGGCCCATCAGAACCATGGATGGTTAAGGATTACGGAGATGATACAGTTTCAACAATTGATGTAGTAGACGGAACATATACGGTTGTTTCAAATGGTGCAAATATATGGGGAGCTGATGATGAGTTTACTTTTATCTACCAGGAAATTGATGAGTCAGTAGCTGATAATTTCTCAGTTATTACTACTATTAATTCATTATACCAGGCTCACGCAGATTCTGGTGCAGGCCCCATTATAAGAGCGTCAGATGGTTCTGGAGTGTTTAATGTAAGCGCTAGAGTAAGAGCTTCCGGAGGAGGCTTGAGGTTTACGTGGAGAAATGAGGAAAAGCCAAACACTTGGTACAAGACTGGTCCTAATATTGGATTCCCTGCTACAATAAAACTGACCCGTCAAGGTGATGAGTTTATTGCATACTATTTGGGTGATTACTGGATTGAATATGCAAGGATAGAAGTGCCTATGACTGGCAATGTGTTGGCCGGAGTTGGTGTATTTTCAAATGCTTCTGCCAATACAACAGCTGTAGTTTCAGACGTATCAATAGACATAGCAAACCAGCCAATGGTAATTGGAGGAACAGAAAGTAAATCTGCAAATCCAAATACCGGCGATAGTGGAATTGTTGTTTTTGGGGGCGTAACAATTGGATGCGTGATAGTACTACTTCTTTTGACTATAAAAAAAAGAAAGTGTAATGAAGGCTAAAGTATTTATCAGAACTTTTTATTGGGTTAAGATCCCCGCCTCTATAGGCGGCCTTTAATCAGTAGGAATTATAGCTTTCAACTACGGTAAAAACAGTCAGAGAGCTGATTGGGATACTGTTAAGCAAGCGGATGTAAACGGAGATGGGGAAATCGGACTATATGACCTAGCTTTTGTTGCAAGGAGAGTATTAGGAAGATAAGCTATAAACTAAAAAGAGAAAAGGAAGATAGGTTGCTTATCTTCCTTTTTCAAAATAAGGTAGTAATAGAAATGAAAAACAAATTAGTAATATTCTTTTTAGTATTTGTGTTAATCTCTGTATTTATAATCCCAGCAGGGATTTCATCAGCAGAAACACATACTACAATATTCATAACGGCAGGCTTAAATGAAGCAGCTATTGATGAAGAGTTTGATATTTTCATTGAGGCAGAAAATGTTTTCGGACTACATGCTTTTGAAGTTATTCTTTCATATGATGAAGATGAACTGTCACTAGTAAATATAAAAACAGCCGTGGAGGGATACGAAGTAGGTCCTATAGAAAATGAAGGTATAATCACATATGCATTTACTAAAATAGGTGACAGTGAGGGAGAGACAGGAAATATTGAGCTTTGCTCCTTTATAGTAAAAGGAATTAAGGCAGGGGATACAAAAGTAGTTCTTGACAGTATAAAAATGTTGGACAGTAATCTTAATGAGATCCAGCATTCAATTAATGATGGTGAAGTTAATATTAGCGTTCAGCAAGCAAATCCAACTCCTGTGCCTGCGGAAGAGCCTGACGAGGAATCGTCATATGATCCGACACCAACACCAACAGCAGAGCCGAAGATTATTTCCAATTGCGATGGGTCAATAAAGGTTGAGATAAAGCCTGTTATGAAAGAAACAACAGGAAAAGCATTGGTGGAAATAGACTTAAAGGTTATGAATGAAGCCAGGAATAAAGGAGTTAAGAATGACGATGGTGTCAAAAAAATAAGTTTTGAAGCTGAAGAAGTGGATAATGCAAAAGGATATGAGATATCTATACCGGCTGAAGCAGTATCGGAAGAAGCTCGGGAAATGCATTAATTGATATAATGGCATAAAAGACGAACAATAATATTTAGGTGGTGTTAGTGTGAAAATGGCAAAGGAACTTAGATTGTGGTATGACAAAGAAGCACCTTTTGGTAATGAGAATATCAACCGAAGGTCAGCTGATGTTGATGATGATGGATGGGAAAAGTGGTCATTACCAATTGGCAATGGTTATATGGGTGTGAATATTTTTGGCAGAACCTATACGGAGAGATTACAGATCACAGAAAATAGTATGGTAAATACTTATCGAACAGGGGGGCTCAATAACTTTGCCGAAACATATATTGATTTTTGTCATGAGCATTCTGCCGTGACAGATTACATGAGAGATCTTGATATAAATGAAGCAATTGCTCATGTACGATACAACTATGAAGGCGTCGAATATACCAGAGAAATATTTGCAAGTTATCCGGATAAAGTCATGGTATTAAAGGTGGCAGCATCGAAAAAAGGCAAATTAACTTTTACTTTGCGTCCGACTGTGCCCTTTATCAAGGATTATAGTGTAGAACCTAATGATTGTGGCGGCAAGATAGGGAAAGTAGTTGCTTCAGGTGATACTATTACACTTTCAGGCAAAATGCATTTCAATAATGTATTGTTTGAGGGACAGTATAAAGTTATTTCAGAGAGTGGAACAATGGTTTCAGGTGATGGAACTATTACAGTATCAGGAGCAGACAGCGCAGTGATACTGCTTGCTGTGGGCACGAACTATACACTGGAAGACAGAGTTTTTACCGAGACCGACAGGTTGAAAAAATTAGTGCCCTATCCGCATCCTCATGATAAAGTTACAAAAACACTTTTGGACGCATCCATCAAGACCTATGATGAATTGAAAAATGCTCATATTAATGATTATCAGAAATATTTCTCGCGAGTAACATTTGATATTGGAGGTAAGGTGCCTGCTATTACAACAGATAAACTGTTGGAAAACTACAGAAATAATGTTGATGACAATAAATATCTTGAAGAAATATATTATCAATATAGCCGGTACTTGTTGATATCCTGTTCTCGAAAGGGTGCGCTGCCTGCAAATTTGCAAGGAGTTTGGAATCAATATGATATAAGTCCCTGGGGGAGTGGATATTGGCATAATATCAATGTACAGATGAATTATTGGTTAGCCTTTAATTCAAATCTATCAGAAATGTTCGAACCATATGTAGATTATAATGCGGCTTATATGAAACAGGCACAAACTCATGCTTCCAATTTTATAAAAGAGATTTTCCCAGATAAGTTTGAGGAAGGCCAGGGAGAAAATGGATGGTTTATCGGTACGGGTTGTTATCCTTATCAAGTAGGAGGAATGTCTGTTAAATCACATTCGGGTCCGGGAACTGGTGCATTAACAACAAAAATGTTTTGGGATTACTATGATTTCACAAGAGACCCTGAAATTTTGAAAACAATTACATTCCCGGTAATATCCAATATGGCAAAATTTTTATCAAAAGTAGTAGAACCATATGGAGATTATTTACTTACCAAATATTCAGCATCACCGGAACAAAGAAATGGCGAACTGCATTATAGAACGGTTGGGTGTGGGTTTGATCAGCAAACTATTTGGGAGAATCATCACGATACAATCAAAGCTGCTGAAATATTAGGAGAAAGTAATACATTGATTGAAACACTTAACGAGCAATTGAATAAACTTGATCCGGTTCAGGTAGGTTATTCAGGTCAAATAAAGGAATATAGAGAGGAAAAATATTACGGAGAAATAGGTGATCCCAAGCATAGGCACATATCCAATCTTATGGCTCTATACCCGGGAACACTTATTAATTCAGACACTCCGGCATGGCTGGACGCTGCAAAGGTTACCCTTGAAAACAGAGGAGATAAATCAACTGGCTGGGCCATGGCACACAGGCTCAATCTATGGGCAAGAGTAAAGGATGGTGAACGTGCATTCATACTGTATAAAAAGCTTTTGACGACAGGAACACTAACCAATTTATGGGATACACATCCACCATTCCAGATAGACGGCAACTTTGGAGGGACTGCCGGGGTCACCGAGATGTTACTCCAAAGTCATGAAGGATTCATAGAACCATTAGCAGCTATTCCGTCTTGTTGGAATTCAGGGAGCTATGAAGGACTTGTCGCCAGAGGTAGTTTTGTAGTATCTGCAAAGTGGTCAAATTCTCAAGTAGAGGAATTCAAAATATTGTCGCGATGTGGTGGTGAATGTACCGTTAAGTTTTATAATATAGATAAGGCTGCTGTGCAAACTTCTGATGGAATGCAGATTTCGTTTTCTGTAGTGGGGCAGGATAAGATCAGGTTTGATACAGTTAAAGGCGAAACATACATAATTGACAGTATTCCTGGCTATGTAAAAACCATTGCTCCAACTAATCTAAAAGTTGAGTATATTGGAAATGATACAATTAAATTATCTTGGGATTCCAGTGTGGACGCAGATACTTATACCTTGTATATTGCAGAGGAAAGTAGTCCGACTTATGAGTTAGTTGCATCAGGCATCAATGAGACAAGTTATTTGCTGGATGTTGGTTCTTACAAACAGCATAATATCAAATACACTTTGGCGGTAACTGCTGTTGCTGGAAATGGCAGAGAAAGCGCCAGGGTATATGGGACAGTTATAAAGAGTGGCACGAAGTAGAAACATAACAGATGCAAAACAGATAATAAAGTACGAAGAAAACTTATTCTATTATGGGGGCGGTTGAAAATGGATAAAGATGCAGTAAATAAAGAAAATTTGCCTAGAGTATTTATGCTGGAACCACAGAATCTGATTGGAATTAAGAAGCGAATCCTAAGTGGGGATCCTGTGTTAAACAGTGCATGGCGGGATCTTACAAAACAAGCAGAGAAAGCAATAAATCAAGGTGTGTTTTCTGTTGTTCAAAAGAAGAAGCTGGCACCAAGCGGTGATAAACATGATTATATGTCTATGGGACCTTACTGGTGGCCAAATCCTGATACGCCGGATGGACTGCCTTACATAAATAAGGATGGACAGGTAAATCCTGAGTGCAGGGGTTCTGACAGAACAAGTTTGAAAAAATTAATTGAGAACGTGGAAACTCTTGCACTTGCCTGTTTCTACCTTGACGATATTCCATATGGAGAATTTGCAGGCAAGCTTTTAAAAACCTGGTTTATAAACCCTGAAACAAGAATGAATCCTCATCTTGAGTATTCCCAGGGGATCCCCGGTCACTGTGAAGGAAGGGGAACAGGTATAATTGATACAATGAATATGCATTGTCTTCTAGATGCTGTAGGATTACTTGATTATATGGGCGTTTGGGAAGAGGATCAGATTGAATTAAAAAAATGGTTTGAAGAATTGCTGTACTGGCTGCAATACAGTAAAAAAGGAATAGAAGAGTATAATGCGACAAGTAACCATGGTACATGGTATGATGTACAGGTTTGTAGTATAGCATTATTTATCGGAAAAAATGAAGTTGCTAAGAAATACCTATCAGAGAGTTTTTCACTTAGGGTGGAAAAACAAATAGAGCCGGATGGGTCACAGCCTCAAGAGTTGAAACGTACTCGTTCTTTTCATTATTCCCTTATGAATTTGAGAGGTTTGTTTTGCTTAGCCAGACTGGGGGAGCATCTGGGCCTTGATATATGGAATTTTTGTTCAAAAGATGGAAAGCTCCTGAGAAAGGCAGTAGATTTTATGTTGCCTTATATTTTAGATTACAGCACCTGGCCATATAATAACATAAATAAACCTAGTGAAATTCAATGGATAATGGCATACTTACTTTTGATGAATGCTGCTGATGTATTCGGGGATAAGAATTATGCAAGGGCTGCTGGTGAAATTCCCCTTAGTGATGCAGAAAGTAATAGGGTCAAGCTGCTATACGTCTAGAAGTTTGCGTTATATAAATAATATATAGTTGATTTAGTACTTGCCTCCGCTTAGTATTTCAGGAGGCTTTTTTTATTTTATTATCTTGTTGGAAATATATCTATATTTGATAAATGTAAAAAGTCCTCTGTTTCCCATAAAAAATAGTACTGCCAATATACAATTTGTGAGAAGTAAACAATATACAGGGAAAATAGTTGCGCGTTTCATGCAAAATACACAAAAGAAAGTACAAAAAAGACAAATTAGTGTACTTTTTTATTTATTAAAATAATGATACTTTAAACTTGAACTAATATTCAAAAAATGAAGGGCTAATTAGAAAGCTGTAGGTAACTGTTAATATATTAATCTAATTGTATTTAGGAGAGTTGAAAATGATTGTAAATAATTTAGATAAGAGTAAACATAATATTTTGCTAAGATCATCATGGCAAGTGGTAAATATTGGTGATATAGCTCATACACCAGGAGTGTTAGCTTTATTGGAGGCAAAGTATTTGGAAGCAGATGTTGTTTTATGGGCATCTGATGATATCACGCAAGAAGTTATAGAAATGGAACACAAGCGATTTCCCAATCTAAAGATTGTTACAGGAACAATAGATGAAAATGGAATAGCTTCTAATAAAGCGCTAGAAGAAGCAATAAAATGGTGTGATTTTTTATTGCATGGTTCAGGGCCTTCATTGGTGGGAGGGCCTGATATAGACGCATTTATTAGTGCTACCGGAAAGCCATTCGGTATTTTTGGTATTACGTATGATGGCAATAGAGAGAATAGAGAATTACTATCTAAAGCAGAATTCATTTTTTTTAGAGATAGTGTATCTTTGAAGACTGCCATTATGGCAGAAATAAATAGTCCTATTATGGAATTTGGGCCTGATGGTGCTTTTTCTACAGATTTGCGAGATGATAAAAAGGCTATTGAATTCTTAAAAAGTCATGCACTAGAAGAGGGAAACTTTGTATGCTGTATTCCCAGATTGAGGTTTACCCCTTACTGGAAAATTACTTCACGACCTTTTAATAAAGAACATCACTTCATTAATGAAGCTATGAAAGAACATGACCATATCCATTTAAGAGAAGCTATTATAAAAATTGCAAGAGAAACATCAATGAAGGTATTAGTATGTCCTGAAGATAAAACACAGATGCAAGTAGGTAAAGAACTGATTATAGATAAGTTACCGAGGGATGTGTTACCGAAAGTGGTGTTAAGGAAAGATTATTGGCTTACGGATGAAGCTATAAGCGTTTATATACGTTCAGCCGGATTTTTTGGAAATGAGATGCATTCACCTATTATGTGTATAGGAAACGGTATACCTGCCATTGTATGCCGTTGGAAAGAACAAACTAGTAAGGGCTTCATGTGGCAAGATATTGGACTAGGTGAATGGCTTTTTGATTTGGATAATGTAAAAGAATTAAGTCATTTTATTCCTACTGTAATGCGTATTGTTCAGGATAAAGAATACACACAGAAACTTGTTATGAAGGCAATGGATTACATAGAAACCCGTCAAAATAGAATGGTGAATGTGCTTAAAGAAGCTGTTGAAAAAAACATGATGAAAAAGAACTGATGGAAAACTGACCAATAAAATAGAAGAGGTGTAACCGTGTACGAAATAAATATGACAGATATGGGGTTTTTTATTAACTATAATCATAAAGCCGTCACAGGATGTATCAAGCCGGTTATCTGTCTAGAAAACGGTAGTGAAATCATACCTAAATTTAAGTCAATAGAAGAAACAAAAAAATCAAATGGTGAAAAAGATATTTCTTTAGAATTATTAGAAGATGATAAGGGTGTATCTCTCCAGTTAAACTGTGAGACAAATAATAATGTTGTAATTATGATTAACAAAAAACACACACAAGATAACAAATTAGTGTACTTTAATTATTTTAAGGATTTGATAAGATATCTGCAAATTATTGTAATGAGAAACTAATATATAGCAAACAGTATGAGAAAATATCAAAAAAGAACATACCATTGGAGGTTAGCGTGAAGACAAAGATGGCTTATTTAATAAAACCTGGCCAATTTGAAATAAGAGAATGTGAAATCAGACACAAGGCTGATGAGGTTTTAGTAAAGGTTGCGGTGTGCGGTCTGTGCAATTGGGAATTGAATCACTGGAAGGGCTTATTGAGTTCATACCCTCAAACTCTTGGTCATGAATGGGCAGGAGAGGTTGTGGAAGTCGGTTCTGATGTGAAGAGCTTGAAAGTTGGAGACAAGGTAGCATATTTGCCAGGTGAGTTAGCTGGGTTCTCGGAATATGCTGTTGCGAAGGAGGAGCATTGTTTTAAGCTTCAACAGCATGTTAATCTGCAGGAAGCTCTGGGGGAACCGTTAAAATGCATTATTACTGTTTTGAGAGCAGCTGCAGTGGAAGCAGGAGATTTCGGTGTTGTAGTGGGCTGCGGTCCCATGGGGTTGTGGTGTATGCAGGGTCTGGCAGGATATTTATCTAACATTGTAGCTATCGACATTGATGATTCAAAGTTGGAATTGGCGGAGAAATTTGGAGCCACACATACAATAAATCCGAAAAATAAAGATGTAGTAGAAAACCTATCTTTAATCACGGATGGAAGAATGGCCGATTTTGTTATAGAAGGTACAGGAAATCCTGTAGTTCTCAATAATAGTATAGATTATTTGAAATCAACAGGGAGGGGAAGATTGGTGCTTATGAGTTCTCATGAAAAAACCTCCCAAAACTTTGATTTCCGGAAACTGATTGAAAAATCAGCTGCACTTATAGCTGCACACCCATCTTATTCACTCAATACAAATGATGATATGAGAAGAGCAATAGATTATATCAATATGGGCAAGTTCAGCATGAATGGTATTATAACACACAGGTTTACATTGGAAAATATTAATGCTGCATTTGAAGCGCTGGAAAATAAACCAGAAGGTTATTTAAAAGGTGTAATTAAATTTTGATTTAAAGGGGAGTTTTATATAATTTTACAAAATAAGTTTATCAAAAACCTTATTTCCAAAATGTCACTAGAACAAAAAATAGGTGCCCTGTTAACCCTTGGATTTTCAGGAACACTTGTCAGGCCGCATATATATGATAATATCCTTAAATATCACTGTGGCGGCTTAAGGTTGACACCTGAAGGCAGGCTTTTCGGCAGTTATGTAGATCCGAAAAGCGGTAAAAACATACTAAATGTAGTGGATACAAAAGGATATAAAGACCGAATTCCTGCACCTTATGTCACAGCAGAGGACTACAGGAACATTTTAAAGGAGCTTCAGTCTCTTGCTATGAGCAGGCCGCTGGGAATTCCCCTGCATTTTTCCTTTGATCAGGAAGGTGGAACCGGTGCCAATTTCAAATTTGGCGGAGTAAACCTGTTCCCCAAACCCATGGGAATCAGAGTTACCGGAGACAGCAAGCTGGCCTATGAAATAGCGAAAGCTATATCCAGACAAAGTAGGGCTGTCGGTTTCAACTGGATACACTCTCCTGTACTGGATATCAACAGCAATCCTGATAATCCGGAGATAAACACTAGAGCATATTCTGATAGGGTGGAGGATGTAGTGGAGTATTCCATTGAGTCCTGCAGAGGATTTAAGGAAGCTGGGCTTATCGCAACAGCAAAGCACTTCCCGGGCAGGGGTGATTCTGCTGTGGATGCCCATTTTGAAATGCCTGTTATTGATGTGGATAAAAAAACCCTATTGGAAAGGGAGCTTTTACCATACAAACGGCTGATAGAGGAAAAACTTTTACCGTCCATTATGATAGCTCACAGTATCTTTCCTGCAATAGACAATGAGGATATTGCAACGGTCTCAAAAAAGGTACTAACCGGGCTTTTAAGAGAAGAAATGGGATTTGAAGGAGTAATAACTACAGATAGCATGACCATGGGCGGCGTTGCGGTTAGATACGGAGTTGCCAACGCCTGTGCCATGTCCCTGGAAGCCGGAGCAGACTTAGTACTGATGAAGGCTGAGGGCAATCTTGTGGAAGAGACCTTCCAAACCATCAAAAGCTTTGTTGAAATGGGAAAGATTAGTCAAAACGACCTTGATAATAAGGTTTATCGAGTATTAAACCTCAAGTATGAATACGGTTTATTCAATAATGGCAGCTTGTGGGATGAAAAGCCTGAGGATGTGCTGAGGGATGAAAAAATCATTAACCTTTCAAAACTGGTTGCAAGAAAATCTGTTCTTGTAGCTAAAAGTAAACCTAAGGCACTTCCAATTTCAAAAGATGAAAAAGTGCTTGTCATTGAACAGATAAATGTAACACCTAACGATATGAATTGGCATCCGGGCATTTTATTTAAAAACTGTATAAAATATAATCAGAATACCCAATACCTTGAAACGGAATATACCTTTGATGAGAGCGACAAAGCGGCAATTACAAACGCTGTTAAAGATTATGATTCCATAGTGATAACTAATTTTTACAAACGCAGTTCTCTTTCCAATAATGAATTTATCCGGCAATTAATTAAGGATTGTGATAAGAAGATTATTGTTGTGACCAACACCCCATACAGGATAAGCATACCGGAAGGTGCAGAAAATGTAATTATCAGCTTTGCCACATCACCCCCCAATATGGAAGTAACCGCCGGGGTTCTGTTCGGAGAGATTTCTCCAGAGGGAGAATGGCCTTTGGAGTATAAGCTGATCTGAACAGCAGAATGATTTATCTATATGTTTTGGCAGCAAATCTCCATATTTGGTGAAATAAGACCGGACATTGAGAAAGAAGGATAGGTTATTGGAGGCTATGATATGCTTATTGCATCGCAAGTTCGCTCCCGCTCACTATGTGACCGTTTACCACCCGAATTTTGTCGAATATGCAAATGATATAGCTTGTGAAAATTGCTGTTTTTCGACAAAATTCGGGGAGTAACAGGTACCTTATTTTTTGGCTATGAAAAAGTTGAGGACGGTATGCCGAAAATTGTGGAAAAACAAGCGGTGGTTGTCAGGCTAATTTACAGGTGGTTTCTTGAGGGTAAGATGCCATCCGGAATTGCAAGGCATTTGACGAAAGATGGAATTCCGACACCCTCCGGTAAGGACATATGGCAGCCCAGCACCGTACTGAGTATACTGCAAAACGAGAAATATAAAGGTGATGCCATGCTGCAAAAAACCTTTACCGTTGACTTCCTTACCAAGAAAATTAAGGTCAACGAGGGTGAGATTCCTCAGTGAGTAGTATTAAATAATTATAATAGTTACCTACTTCATTAGTGCCGAATAGCTATAATTTCCTCCTTGTGAGGTAGTTGCTGATTCTACGTGTTTCCCTTGCATTAGGATGTATCATTAAAACCAGATACTTTTGAACCTTGCCGATTATTAAAGGACCATATAAATACAATCCATTATTTATACCATTCTTATTCCTGATAATTTTGGAAGCCATCCTTCCAAGATAAATGATAACTTTAACCTTTGACATATATAGAATCTTATCCAGGTAAAACATATACATTCAGAGCTTGCTTTACACCCTTTTCATAACTTAATTTACAATGAAACAAATCTGTTATATGATAGCTGAAAATAATTTAAATGTATAAATTAAAATTAAAAAGTTTAATCATGATATGTTCCCTTTTACTACCTGTGGTGCGTTGATATAATTGATGTTATTGTAAATTTATAGGAGCAAGGTGAGTTAATGAAATAGATGTCATGTGAAAAGGTTCGTGGGTGAGTTGACGGAATAGATGTTATTTGTTTGCTTCCCATATCTTTAGTACCAATCGTTAAATTCAACGCCATATCTATCTTTTATCATTTCCTCTTTAATTTTGTTATCCTTGAAATTTACATTTGCGGTAATACCGAACAGCGATTGCGCAACAGATACTAAATCTTCCTCATCGTCAGAGTATGGGAAAATAGTAGTTATCAGGGATATGGACTATTGTACATATTGCGGTAAATTATTTGGAAAGGGTGATGATAAACTCGGGTTAACAAATGAGGGACCTGATATATATACCATAATGGGTGCTTCAATATTCCATATTATTCGGATGAAGAAAAAATGAAAATACGTAATATTATTACTGCAGGTTTTAACAATAGTGAATTTCCTTCAACAACTAGTTCGACCACGGAACCAAAATTTTTGGTTAGAACAATATCAACGATAATTAAAGAAATAGAAAAAAATAACAAAAAAACTCAATAAAACAAGTATGTGTATGCAATAAGAATAAACATACAGGAGGAAGTGTGGATAATGAGATACGATTTGTATTGTGATGAAAGCCGACAAGATTTGTTGGTTAATAAAAAATCTATACATGAGAATAACCGTTTTGTCTGTATAGGAGGTATTATGTTACCTTTAGAGTATAGAGAAATTGTTAAATCAGCAATCAAGGAATTAATAAATAAGTATAAAGTTTATGGTGAAATAAAATGGGGAAGTGTATCAGATAATAAGCTGAAGTTTTATATAGAACTAATTGACACATTTTTTGGATTTGGAAATGAAATAGAATTCAGAACTGTTATTATTGACGCTTATGAAGTGGATAATGAAACTTTTAATGAGTCAGATCATGAGCTAGGTTATTATAAATTTTATTATCAGTTAATTTACAACTGGATATGCAAGAATAATAACTATTATGTATTTACTGATTATAAGACAAACAAAGGTAGGTATAGGTTACAAAATCTAAAGGATATAATAAACAGAGTAAACAATTGTAATTGCGTCAAGCTTAAGCTTACTTAAAGTAAGAAAGCTTTAAAGTGAACTTCAGTTTAAGGCGGGACATATAAAATATAACCAGATGACCAACGAAGTCCTTGGTAA
>CAZANH010000501.1:0-14336 GCA_964486515.1 uncultured Eubacteriales bacterium | reverse complement strand
GTACAGATACACCTCTTTAAAAAGTCATAAGAATTATATATAATAATAAATAAGACTGATAATAGGTGATTATTATGGAGAGTTTCAAAGCTATAAAGGAAATCATAGAGGATATGGAAAAAGTTGCAATGGTTCTGGATGTCAAACCATTTCCAATATATTTCCTGGGTGGTTCGGCTTGTATTCTAGGCGGATACGCCAAGCGTGCGACAAGGGATTTTGATTTTGTGGATCTTATGTATCCTGCAGAATATGGAAAGGTTTTAAGATATCTTAACGATTTTGACATGCTCGAATATGAGAGTACGATTCTTGCACCTTCATATAAAAAAAGAGCAAAAAAGCTTGAGGAATTTACATATCTTAAGATTTTTGTCTTATCCAGAGAAGATATAGTAGTCAGCAAAATTGTGCGTATGGGGAAAAAAGACATCGCGGATATGGATATACTGATGAAAGAGTGCGACAGGGATCTTATAGACAAGATTATTAATGAAGTGTTGAATAGAGAAGACCTCTATGATTCAAAAAAGAAAGCATTCAAAAAATACTTAAGTATATTCAGGGAGAGATACAATGTATAGGATTTTTTGTGAAAGCTTGAATAATTATATAAGCGAATATAAGCAAAACGAACGGAATGTATACAGATACAGAATTGTTGAACCTCTTAAGCTTATAGCTGATTTGACCAGATTTGAAAAGGAAAAACATGAAAAATCGGATTTATATAAAAGACTATGTGATTTGCTTTTATATATGGAAAACAATATTAATCAATATCCCAAATTGAAAGCTTTTCTCTGGACTTTGGAGTCAAGGGGACTAAAGGGTAAAACCTATAAACAGGTTTCTTCCGATGAAATGAAGGAACAGACAAAGATAGTAAATATGTTTCTGAACTTGATGTATTGGGACAAAAATAAATGAACGTTCCTCCACCTATGCTTCGCTAAGAGTTATGTTAGGGTCTCCCGTTCGATTTACGTCTATCTATTTCTAATGCTGAAACATTAACATTATATAAGATTAAGACTGTACATCCATCATTTAAAAGTCCATTTTTGGTTGCGGCCGGAGGCTGCGGTATTCGAGAATCAAATACTATTTATTTTTGATCCGAGCAGCTTGCAAAATTTTTGAGTAGCTAACACCTTGTGATTCTGCTATTTCTTTCAACCACGCGGGTATTGTCAGGTTTGTCTTTACTGCTCTATTATCCAGTTCATTTCTTACAAGATCGGGGAAAACACTAATAGGAGATACCAAATAACCAGTATTTGTTTCCTGATCAATTTGCGGAGATTTGGATAGGAACAGGTATTACATCACCATCCTTTTCCATACCGTATATATGCAGTCCCAAGGCTTCTGTAGCCTGTATAAGCGCTTCATTGAAATTTTCTCCATAACTTATACATCCAGGTAGGTCAGGAAAGTAAACACTATAGCCTGTTTCTATTGGCTCAAATACAGCTAAATAAGTAAGTTTTCGCATAACAATGCCTCCTTGTTTTTAAGGATATCACTTTAATCCTGCCTGAAATCCTTAGGATGAATACCTCTTGTAATTTCAGCAATGCGCAAAACATCGTAATGAGAAAGCCCATAGCGGAACAATAATTTTTCAATATCACGGCGGTCACGGCTTACAACACGTTCTGATAAAAGCTCCGAAAATTGTTCAGGCGCCCACTTTTAGGCTAAACTTACAGCCACTTGAACTTGTAGCGTTAAAATATTTCTTCGAGTAGATGAAAAGGGCTGTGATTAATAACACTGGTCAAGACTCATGTTATTCCTGATATTCATAAAATGTTGTAATTTGTTAATATTTGTTGTAATATAAGAGGGTATGAGTAAATATACACAATAGGGGTGGATAAATTGGACAATATTGAAATCAGGCTGGAAGATATTTTTTATACTTTACTTAAAGGATGGAAAACAATTGTCTTGTTCATATTTATATTTTTACTGCTGGGATATGTTTTTACGGCTGGTTCCGGTAAAATTGCATATACCACCAATGCAAGCATGGTTGTCAACTCGAAGCAAATAAAGGTCCTTAATGGAGAAATAACACTAACCAATGATATTTACCTCTCACAAAAAATAGTTGATACCTACAGGGTCATTCTTTTAAGCGACAATGTACTTGAAAAGGTAAATATGGATTTAGGTACTGACATACCACCAGAAACAATGAGGAAATGGCTGACGGTGACTTCACCAAAAGGTACAGAAGTTATAATAGTTTCAGTAAAGAATGAGGATCCGCAGTTAGCGGCAGATATCGCAAATTCCATGATGGCTGTTGCACCTCGAGTAATCAGTGAAACCGTGGAAGTAGGAAGCATCAACGTGATTGATTATGCAAAACCCCCGGAAATTCCACAAAGGAAAGATATTGAACTTAATATTGCAGTTGCTATCGCTCTTGGATTATTAACCGGCAGTTCCATCGTTTTTTTGAATTACTATTTAAGGCCAAAACTCAGGAATAAAAAAGAAATTGTAGAGAAACTATCCCTTAGCAGCCTGGGAGAACTTCCACATATAAAAAGCAGATACAAAAATAAAAATCAACAGCCTCTGATTACAGATGATAATATTGATTTGGTTTTTGTAGAAGAAGTAAAATTATTTATGGAAAAAGTTTTGTCGGCATGCAAATCCTCCGATATTAAAAAGCTAATTGTCACAAGTGCTGGGCCAGGGGAAGGCAAGACATTCGCTTCAGCAAATCTGGCTTTATCCCTTGCCCTATCGGGAAAGTCCGTCCTTCTGATAGATTTCGATTATTACAAGAACAGGCTTGACAGCCTATTCAATGTTGAATACGGTAAATCACTTATTGATGTATTAAATGGAGAAGCACAATATACGGAGGTCATTGTTGAAGAACCTAAAAGCGGGCTGCATATGCTTTTCTTTCAAAAAGGGGTATACCTTGATTCAGACAAAATAAACAACCCTTATACACAGGATTTATTTGAAACAGTTGGAAAGAATTATGATTTTGTTATCATAGATACACCCCCTGCATTAATTCAAAGCGAACCCGTTTCTTTGTCAAAATACGCAGATGCAGTCATGTTAGTAGTAAAACAGGAACGTGAAACAGTCAAAAATATAATTGAGACAAGAGATAGATTTCTGGATGTAGGATCGAAGGTTATAGGAGTTGTTTTAAACGATATACGATACCGCTTTGGAACAAGCTATGGAAACAAATATGCTTATTCAAAACAATATTACAGTAACATTAATGAAGGATACAAATCAGGAAAAGCAATATTTGGTAAAGCAGTAATAAGTGTAATTTTTCTAATTTTAGTCTCACTGATATTTTATTTTGCATCCAGAACTGGCGAACAAATCATAAACATAAAACAAAACATATTTGAATTTATTCTTGAAAAAGCTCAAAACCTCGGTATTTTAGAAGACAGATATGACGGTAAAATTATGGATACTTTGAAATACTCTGACCAGATAAGATTTTTGAGTAAAGTTTTTGAGAACTGGATACATACCATATTGTTCTTTGTTATAACAATCGTAACTATGGGCCTATTCCGGGTTTTTCGTATAAGTACCCTCTATTCAGCCATACTTACAGTTGTTTTGTCTATTATATTGTCTTTCGGAAATGAGTATTTTCAATCATTATTTGTTAAAGGACGAGGATTTGATTTTACAGATATAATTTTTGGATTCATAGGTGTAACTGCCGCATTCATAATATATTTAATTTATAGGGTTGTTAAACGGATAAGCCGAACTAGCCGGACTATCCGGACAGATATAAGCCAGAGCATGTAATAGTTTTCTCTGCGGTATGAAATAGCAGGAGAATAAATGTTAGAAAAGTGATATACTAATAAAAACGACATATTACTTAGGAGGATTATGAATGGGAATTAAATTTGACTACAGTTATGCAAAAAAATTTATAAAAGATTATGAAATGGAGAACATCAAGCCGTATATAAATGCAGCCAACAGAATGCTTCACGAAAGAAGCGGCACCGGCAGTGAATTTACAGGATGGCTGAGCCTTCCTGAAAAATATGACAAAATCGAATACGGGAGAATAAAAAAGTGTGCTCAGGAAATAGGTGAAAGTTCCGATGCATTTGTAGTAGTAGGAATAGGTGGCTCATATCTAGGAGCAAGGGCTGTAATCGAGGCACTTACACACTCATTCCACAATCAACTTCCTTATGAAAAACGAAAATCTCCGGAAATATATTTTGCCGGTAATAATATAAGTTCAGGGTACCTGTCTGACCTTATGGATATTCTTTCCGAAAAGCAAGTATCCTTAAATATAATATCCAAATCAGGTACTACAACGGAACCTGCAATTACTTTCAGGATACTTAAGGAATATATGGAGGACAGATATGGGAAAAAAGGGGCAAGTAAAAGGATATACGTAACAACCGACAGGGAAAGGGGAGCGCTTAAAAAACTTTCTGTGGAGGAAGGATATGAAAGTTTTGTTATTCCCGATGATGTGGGTGGCAGATTTTCAGTCCTATCAGCTGTGGGGCTGCTTCCGATTGCTGTTAGCGGCATAAATACGGATGAATTGATACAGGGAGCCTCCGAAGCCTATGAAGAATATTGCACATTGGACTATGAGGAAAACGCCTGCCTGAAGTACGCAGCTGCAAGAAACATTTTATACAGAAAGGGTAAAACAACTGAAATAATGGTAAATTATGAACCTTCGCTTCATTACTTTACGGAATGGTGGAAACAGCTTTATGGTGAAAGTGAAGGAAAAGATGGCAAGGGTATTTTCCCAGCCGGTATGAATTTTACAACCGACCTTCACTCAATGGGACAGTACATACAGGATGGCCTGAGAAACATGTTTGAAACTGTAATTAATATAGAAATGTGCAGAAAAAGCTTAATTATTGGAAAAGATAAAGATAACCTCGATGGTTTAAACTATATTTCAGCAAAAGAAATGGATTATGTAAACAAGAAAGCTATGGAAGGTACGGTATTAGCTCATACGGAAGGAGAAGTACCGAACCTACTGGTAAATATTCCTCATATGAATGAAAACTGTCTTGGAAACCTGATATACTTTTTTGAAAAAGCATGTGGTATAAGCGGTTACCTTCTGGGGGTAAATCCGTTTGACCAGCCAGGTGTTGAAGCATACAAGAAAAACATGTTTAAACTGTTGGGAAAACCTGTTTAAAACATATAATATCAGTGATTTATAAAAAATGCTGGAAACATCAGGGAAATTCCTGTAATAGCTGTTGCGGATATCAATCCGCCAATAGCTATGTATTTGAAGGCATATTTAAAATCCATTTTTAAAAATGCAGCTACGGCGCTTCCTGTCCATAAACCTGTAGTTGGCAGAGGAATTGCCACAAAAAGCATGAGGCCTATTCTTTCAAATTTTTGAACCTTTTTTGAGCCGTTAACAACCTTTTTTTCTACGAAGTTGTTTATTATACTGAATATTTTAAATTTTTTCATCCAACCAAAGATTACATTGAAAAACAATAATACAAAAGGTACCGGTAAAAGACTTCCAAGAAAACTTGAAACAAATACCGCCGCAGGATGCATTCTATATGTAAGTATGCCTATGGGTATAGCTGCCCTTTGCTCAAAAATGGGTATTGCCGAAAAGATAAAAACCTTAAATAAATTTATAATATTTTCCATATTCATATGTTGTTACCTCTTTCCTTGAAACTTGGAAATATCAATACGTGATACTAATGGAAGTTGATATATCGTAATCTCAGGTCGTGATAAAAACCTTAAGGGGAAAAGTACATTGCCAAGCCCAGGATTTATATAAATATTTACACCGTTTATTTTATGAAGGCCTTTCCTTATACCCATCCGGCAGAGCCTGTCATTGCGGAGAAGTTTGAATTCAAGTTTAAAAGGCAACCATATTTGGCCTCCGTGAAAATGCCCACATAAAAAATAATCTGCTTTGCCTTCAGGCAGTTCAAAAACCATATCGGGATTATGCGATATTACAATGTTTAAGACAGATTCCGGATCTGCGGATTTAAAAGCTTTTTTGATATCTGGATTTCCTGCCCTTAAATCTTCTATTCCAATAATATTGATTCTCTTCCTATCCTTTATGAAAGTCATACATTTATTATGAAGAATATGTATGCCTGTTTTTTCAATATTTCTCATGAAACCGCCAAGCCCATCCTTGTTGTTTCGAAATGCATTGAAATCATGATTTCCAAGACAGATATACATATCAATACCATAGTATACTTCATTAAGAAATTTAAAAAATCTTTCACAATGCTCCTGTTTCTCTATAAAGTCTCCCGTGATTACTATAAAATCAGGATTTTCAGCCTCAATTACTTTTTTTATTTTGGCTGATGATACCTTAAGCCTGTTAATGTGAATATCAGACATATGAAGTACTTTTAGACTTTGATTGTCTTTTGTACGCAAGACCTTTGCTACCTTGAGAAAGCCTGCTTCAAATCTCATATATAAAAGCATTGCAATAGATATAATAAAAAAAATAACCAGCAGTTTCAATATAAACCTCCATCGCCAGGAAAATCCTGATATTTCATCAAATCATCATCAAGGTTTATTATTATCCATTTGTCTTTATTTGTCAACCGAAAGTTCACTTTGAAGTGTGATTTGAAAGCAAAGCACAAGGTCACTTTGAATGTGACTATTGACAAAAATTCTAAAAATGACATAAAATAAAGTGAAATACAAAACGAATATATAATTCGATTATTTATTTATATATATGTAAAATATTATGTATTTTTATATGGAGGTAGAAAATGAAGATACTTATAACAGAAAAAATTGCCGAAGAGGGAGTAAAGTATCTTGCAGAGAATGGTTTCCAGGTTGATTTACTTCTTGGAAAATCGCACGAAGAACTGCTTGATATAATTGCAGGCTATGATGCCATTATTGTGAGAAGCGTTACAAAAGTAAACAAGGAACTTTTAGAAAGAGCAATAAATCTAAAGGTAGCAGGACGTGCAGGAAACGGTATAGATAATATTGATATAGATGAGTGTACAAAAAAGGGGATTGTAGTTGTAAATACTCCGGAGGGTAATATAATGGCGGCTGCAGAACTGGCAATAGGACAAGCATTCTGTTTGTTTAGAAATATTTCCCAGGCAAACTCCGCGGCAAAGGAAAAGGACTTTAGAAGGAGCAGATTTATAGGTAACGAGCTTGATGGAAAAACTGCAGGAATAATAGGCCTTGGCAGGATAGGTTCAATCGTTGCAACAAAACTTAAGGGTTGTAATATGAATATAATAGCCTATGATCCGTATATAGCCGAGGAAAAATTCAAAAAATTCGGCGTAAAAAAATGTGAAACACTTGAAGAGCTGCTTAAAAATTCTGACCTTATAACAATTCATACACCAAAAACGGAAGAGACATATGGCATTCTTGGTGAAAAAGAACTTGCGATGTGTAAAAAAGGAGCTCGTATAATAAATTGTGCAAGAGGTGGTCTTGTAAATGAAAAGGCGCTTTATAAAGCGATAAAATCAGGGCATATAGCCGGTGCAGGTATTGATGTACTGGATCCTGAGCCAGGTTATGACAAATCCCCTGAAGAGCAGAAATACGAAAATGCACTACTGGAATTTAACAATGTTATAATAACACCGCATCTAGGAGCTTCAACGAAAGAAGCAAGACTCAATGTCGGAACTACAATAGCAAAGCTTGTAGCATCCGCATTGAAAGGTGAAATGGTGGCTGCTGTTAATATGCCTCCTTTGAGGAAAGAGGATATGGTTGAACTTAAACCGTATCTGGAACTGGCGGAATCACTTGGGAGGATTTATTACCAGGCCGAGAAAGATACCGTCCAAAAACTTGAGGTAACCTACAGCGGTGATCTTGCGGATAAAGACACGAGGGTTATATCTCTATCCGTATTAAAGGGTTTCCTCTATCATGCAATAGATGAAAAGGTAAACTTTGTGAATGCGGGGCTTATGTTAGACAACATGGGTATTGAACTTATAGAAAGCAAAAGAAGCTATCTTGATAAATATACAAACCTTATAACAGTAAAATTCCATACAATAACCAGGCAGTTATGTGTTTCAGGTACAGTATTTGCACGTGAGGAAAAAAGAATAGTTGATTTCTTCGGTTATAAGCTTGACTTTGAGCCAAGCCCTTATGTAATTGCACTTCAGAATATAGATAAACCTGGTATTATAGGACGGATTGGTTCGGTACTGGGAGATGTGGGCATAAATATAGGTGCAATGCAGTGGAGCCGTAACAGAAAAGGTGAGAAAGCAGTCTCATTTGTGAGTGTTGACGGTGATGTAAGTTCAGATGTACTGGACAGGCTGCGCAATATTGATGGTGTACTCAAGGCTTCAATGCTTAAATTCTGAGATTCCGTCAAAAACAGCCTCTGCTTGCCCTTCGCTATCTAGAAAGGTTTCTTCAATATAAATTTACAGGGTACATGAACAGTCACGAATAGTTAGTAGTAATGGGAAATTCAACCAGGAAATATATTGTAATTATATTATAAGATAGTATAATATATGTAGGGTACTTTTTATAATTTTTTTAAAGGAGTAAAATGTGAAAATGGAGGAACTGAGTCTTACGGATATTATCAAAATATTAAAAGGCAAATGGTGGATTATATTAATAGCTGCAGTGATCACCACAGCAGGCGCCTTTTTTTACAGCATATTTTTTATTAAACCTGTCTATGAATCAAATGCTTTACTTTACATAGGAAAAAATATTGAAAATGATTCTTCGATTGCATACAATGACCTTCTTGTTGGTGAAAGGCTTGTGAATGATTACAGGGAAATAGTTAAAAGCAGAAGAATTACTGAAATGGCAATAGCAAGGCTAGAGCTGGAAAATGTATCCTCACCGGAGTTTGCTCAAAAACTTAATATACAGTCAAAAAAAGATACAAGGCTCATTGAGATAACAGCACAGGATTTGAACCCTGAGAAAGCAAAAAATATAGTAAATACGGTTGCTGAAGTTTTCAGTGAGGAAATTGTAAAAATAATGGAGATAAAAAATATTCAGATTATAGATGCCGCCATAGTAAACGTTAATCCTATAAAACCAAATACGAAAATGAACGTAGCAGTAGCCCTGGTTCTTGGAATAATGATAGGTATAGGGCTTATATTTCTTATTGAGTTCCTGGATAATACAGTTAGGACATCAGAGGATGTCGTAAAATATGTAGAACTTCCTGTGATAGGTACTATTCCTGTATTTATGTAGATAGAAAATTAGTATAACCGGATGTTTATAATTATTTTATTATATGGGAGAAATACTATGATTGATAAAAATTACCTTATTACGTACAGTAGTCCAAAATCCCCAATGTCCGAGGCATACAGGGTACTGAGAACCAATATACAGTTTTCAGGGTTTGACAGGACAGTAAAAGTGATACTTGTAACTAGTTCCGAGCCTGAGGAAGGTAAAACAACAACAGTATCAAATCTTGCCGTTACATTTGCGCAAAGTGGAAACAAAGTAATACTGATAGATGCGGATTTAAGAAAACCTATGATACACAAAATCTTTGGGCTTGCCGGCAGAAGAGGGTTAACAAATGCGATTATTGATTATGATAATTACAGGGACTACATAAATGAAAATGTATTTAATAACCTTGATATCCTTACATGCGGTATTATACCTCCAAACCCGTCCGAGATTCTATCATCAAATGTCATGAAAAAACTTATGGAACGAGTGAGGGATGATTATGATTATGTTTTTATAGATTCTCCACCTGCAGGTACCGTTACGGATGCAGCAGTGATTTCTACAATCGCTGATACCTCACTTCTTGTAGTATTATCAAGAAAAGTACGGATAGAAAACATAAAAAGGGCCAAAGAACTTTTGCTCAATGTAAAGGCAAATATAGCAGGTGTTATATTAAATAAATATGAAATAGATAATCATAAAAACTATTACTATTATTACAGAAATGATAATGACTGCCAGATAAGAAGACGCAGGAGAAGACCTGAAAAACTTGAAAAGAAGGAGAAGGCCGAATGTTTGTAGATATTCACAGTCATATACTGCCCGGTATTGACGATGGTCCAAAAAACATGGATAAGGCACTTGAAATGGTAAGATTTGCTTGGAAGAATGGTACTGAAAGCATAATCGCTACACCTCATTTTATGCATGGTGTAAGCGAATATGAAATAAACAGGCAGGATATAGATAATGTGTGTTATAAACTTATGGGAAAAGTTAGGGAAGAAGGTATAAGAATAAAAATATATCCGGGTTCTGAAGTATTTATTACTCCGAATCTGCCTGAACTTTTAAAGAAAAATGTCATTCATACTCTTAATAATTCCTTATATGTACTTGTTGAATTACCGGTATCAAGTATACCACTGTATTTCAAGGATGTATTATTCAGGCTGATGATTAACGATTATATACCAGTGCTTGCACATCCTGAGAGAAATCTGAAGGTAGTAAAAAAACCTGAAATTATAAGGGAGTATGTCGAAAATGGAATGCTTGTTCAGATTAATTCTTCAAGTCTTAAGGGGCTCCACCAAAAGAACGTAAAAAGAGCTGCAGTAAAATTATTAAAGCTAGGCCTGGTACATTTTGTAGCATCGGATGCTCACACCACAAAGAATAGAAACGCAGCTCTTATTGATGTTATGAAATTAGTAAGTTCACTGATTGGTTCACCAAAAGCAACCGAACTATTTGAAACTAATGGCAGAAAAGTTATAAATAATGAGATAAATGTCTCTTAAAAACTCTCATATGCCTTCTTAATATCCACCTTATACTTATCACTGCTGAAGCTCTCATTTAAAATTTGCTGGTATTTATCGGACCGGTACGCATCAGTAACATATTCCTTTTGAGATTCCAATGTGTTTTGAATACTTTCCAGTTTCATAACATGAAAACCATATGTCGTTTTGACTATTCCGGTGTCACCCGCTTCATGTGAAAATGCCCAGTCTTCAAACTCTGCAACCATCTGGCCATTCGGCTGTATTTCATACATACCTCCATTATCCTTGGAACCCGGATCTTCACTGTATTCTTTTGCAAGCACATCAAAATCTTCTCCGTCATTAACTTTTTTTAAAATATCTTCGGCCAGTTTCTTTTTTTCTTCAACAATACTTTCTTCCGCGTCTTCAGCACATGATATCAGAATATGGCGTATTTCGGCGCGATCTATACTGGCCCTGTTATTTTCATAAAAAGCGGATAGTTCTGTTTCAACAACATTTATCTCGCCGGATTTTAATTCGAAATATTTGATTGACTTGATATAATCCTTATAAATTTTTTCAATCTTATTGTAACCAATTCCAAAAGTATTTCTTGAAAACTCCTGTATAGTCATATCATAACTTTGAGCATTCTGTTCAAGAGTGCTTTTGAAATCTTCCCAATAATCCTCCATTTCCTTATTATCTACCTTAAACCCATCTTCTTTTGCCTTCATAAGGAGTAGTTCGGTTTGAATAGCCTGGCTAAGCGACTGCTGTTTTATTGTTTCTTTGACAGTGCTGTTTCCATAGGAAGAATTTAAAAATGTTTCAGTATCCGTATATTGGTCTTTGCTTTGCAATGCATAAGAAAGGTTTTGTGAATAATAGTACTGGAATTCGTCAGTACTTACTTTACTTCTTCCAACAGAAGCAATTTCCTTTGGCTTAAGCATAGCAGCGAAAAGGATTGTAATACCTATTACCACAGCAATTATAAAACCAATAAATATTTTCATATCATTACTCATTTTTTGCTTTTGGCCTTTTTCCTTTTTTTCACTCAAATTAATACCTCCATTTTTTTTGATATTATAGTCAGTATTATATAACGAAATACGAAAAAAGTATAATTATTTTGCAAATATATTTCTTCAATATAGTTACTATTGTTGTTAGTATTCACAGCCCCCTTAGCTCGAAGAATATTTTCCTGAAATGAACGCTACAAGTTCAAGTGGCTGTAAGTTCAGCCTTACATGTCAAATCAAACTCGCTGAATGCTTAAATTAATATAACTGGAAAGCATTCATCTCAAACAGTGATTTAACCTTAACATTGCTTCACAAACATCCTCTGTGTACCCTTCGCTATCTATTTCAGAAAGGTATTTCTTCAATATAAATCGTTGGGTACGTAAATAGTCACGAGAAGGACTTTGAATAATAACTCAATATAAGTCTGTGGGGTACCTGAACAGTGGGTACTACTTGACGTATTACCATATCAGTATATAATTAATATTATAACGAGGCGCAAGATGGTCCCCCACCTCTATAGGTGGCGGGTACCGATTCTGCTTTTCAGGCGGTGGGCATATTTCCCACCTCATTGAAAAATTATGTTGTAATTCCTAATGCAATTACAACCGTTGTTATAAAAAACTATTAGGTCATTTTACCCGGGGGGTCGTATAATAAAAATACAGTACTAACGGGGTGGATGACACAATATGGATGAGTGAGGAAGTGTATATAATATATATGATAATTTTCTCCGTTTTTTTGTTTGGGTGTATTTCCGGATTTGTTTTGTTTGCAAGAATTTTGCCTGGTAGAAATATTAAACCACTGAAAGAATTTAAAAAAGTCTCGGTAATTATCCCGGCAAGAAATGAAGAAAAAAACCTTCCACATATCCTTCAATCACTCAGGTATCAAACCATGAAACCGTTTGAGGTTATTGTAGTTGATGACGCTTCTTCAGACAAAACTTTTGAAGTTGCAAAAAGATATGGTGTTCAGGTAATCCAGCTTTCAACAATTCCTGATGGCTGGACAGGAAAAACCTGGGCGGTATGGAATGGTTTTATACATTCTACAGGAGAGCTGCTTGTTTTTCTTGATGCAGATGTCCGTCTTGCTCCTCGCGCTTTGGAGGTTCTTATTCAAACAAGAGAAAAATCGGGAGGTGCTATATCAGTTGTACCTTACCACTATACCGAAAAATTTTATGAAAGGCTGGCGCAGCTCCCCTGCCTGCTTGGTATTTTTGCCTTTACCTCACTCTTTGAAAAGAATAACAGACAGAAAGGCTTATATGGTTCCTGTATTGTTACAACACGACAGGACTATGAAAAAATTAACGGTCACAATAGTATTCATGGAGAACTCCTGGACGATTTAAGTCTTGGCAGGGAATTTATTAAAGCCGGTATCAGGGTGGAAAATTTTATTGGATATGATTTGATTCATTTTCGGATGTATTCCTATGGAATAAAAAACCTTGTGCAGGGATTCGGGAAAGGCGCCATACTGAGTACTGCAGTTCTTCGGCCTCCCACGGTTATTTTAATTTCCCTTTGGCTGGTAGGCCTTCTGACCGCCGAATTTGCTACACCTTTTTTAATTGTTTTCGGGCATCCCCTTGGTTTGCCGTTTTTAGCAGCTTATCTTTTATATACGGCACAGATTATCTATTTTAACAAGTGGACAGGTCGTTATGGAATGTTCATACCTGTTTTTCATATTATTTCATCATCGGTATTTATTTTTATTATACTGTATTCCATTTATATGGTTACCTTTATGGGCTATGTTTCCTGGAAAGGAAGGCGGATTATACTAAAAAGGGGGAATAGGGATTGATTTTCTTTTATATTTTAATGGAATTTTTATGTGGATCGCTTATGTTCTCGTATTGGCTCGGATTGGCAGCTAAAAAAAATTTACATGATTTGGGCGATGGAAATCCCGGAGCATTTAATCTATGGCATGCTGCAGGTCCCAAACTGGGTATACTGGGTGTATTTCTTGACTTTTTCAAAGGATATTTTCCCCTTGTTTTACTGATATCCGGCGGATACATTGATGGTATGGCTATTGTGCCCGTTGCGGCAGCACCTGTTCTGGGACATGTATTTTCACCATTTATGAAAGGCCGTGGCGGGAAAGGTATAGCAGTAACATTCGGAGTATGGAGCGCAGTTTCCGGATTCGAGGTATCTTTTGTATACGCTGTAATTCTTGCACTATTTACTGTAATTGTCAAGATTGTTAAAAAAGGTAATTCAACATCTTCAGAAGCTGATGGCCTTATGGTATCTGTCGGAATGCTTTGTTTGGGATTTTACCTGATTTTCAGGTCATTTCCCCGGTATATGTATGCTTTATGGCTTTTTAACCTAATCATTATTATCTTTTCAAATCATAAAAAGCTTTACAATCTTAGTAAAATAATTTTTGAAAAGTATCATCCCACTAAAGATTGAAATTGTCGGGATTGGATCCGAATCTATGATTCTGGTTC
>CAZANH010000500.1:0-15623 GCA_964486515.1 uncultured Eubacteriales bacterium | reverse complement strand
AATCTCATTTTAAAATATAATAAAATCTTAACTAAATGACATTGGCAGTGAATAGTAACTTTTCAAAGGGACTTGCTTAATATGCAGATGGATAACAATTGCAAAAATTATTAATATACTATAATATAATTATTAAAAATCAGAGAAGAGGCGAGCAGAGGTAGATATAATGAGTATGTATAATAAATTGATGCAAAAAATAAAAAAATATCCCTTAATTCTTATTATAATTGGAATACATGGACTGTTAGCTGTTTCACTTGTATTACTTTTTTACGGATTCAAGGTTGCAAGTATATTTCCATTGATTATTATATCAGTTTCACCTTTGATTTTACTGCTTACAGGTATTAAACAAATAGTTAAAGAAAAGAAAAAAAAACAGTAGATATTGTATAAATATATGGAATTATAATTAAAATAATTGACATATTTATTAAATGGTATTAGAATTATTATGGGCATAAGCTAATAATTACACAAAAAGGAGAGTTAATAGTATGAAAATTTGTATTTCTTCAACCGGGAACTCGGATGTTAGTACTTTAGATCCGAGATTTGGGAGAGCGGCATATTTTATAATAGCTGATACTGAATCGAATGAAATTGATTCGGTTGAAAACACTGCAGCCGTCACTGGTGGCGGAGCAGGTGTTACGTCCGGTCAATTTATTGTAGAGCGCGATGTAAAAGCGATAATAACAGGTAATGTAGGGCCAAACGCAATGAGTGTTTTAGAGGTTGCAAATATTGAAATATACAAAGGTATAATTGCTTCTGTAAAGGATAATATTGAAAAATTCAAAAAAGGAGAACTTGATAAGATAGACAAAACTGTTTCTTCACATTATGGTATGGGAAGAAGGGCAAAGTGGAGATAATATGTATAGTATAATTTAATATTAATTTATACTTTTGGAGGTTTAAGTAATGCGGATTGCGATATCTACTGATGGTAAATATGTTTCGGAGCATTTTGGAAGATGTCCTTCTTATACATTTGTTGATTTCGAAGAAGGTAGAGCGATTAGAAGATTGGAACTTGAAAATCCGGGACATTCGCCGGGGTTACTTCCCCGATTCCTGCACGATAAAGGTGTTGAAAAAATTATTTGTGGGGGTATGGGCACAAGGGCATCAGGTTTTTTTGATGAATTTGATATTGAAGTGATTACTGGTGTTGATGGATTTGTTGATGAGGTAATACAAAAACTTGAAAAGGGTATACTGGTAGGTAAAGAAAGCTTTTGTATACCCGGAGCTGGAAAAGGTTATGGTATTGAAAAAAAAGAAAATGAACATAATAATGAAAATATAAATGAAAAAGGAGTGTTTTCTATGCCGTTTGGAGATGGAACAGGCCCTGCGGGCAGTGGAAGTGGTAAAGGAAGAAATGCAGGTACCGGAGGAGGAAGAGGAAGAATGGGAGGCAGCAGTGCTGGTGCAGCAATTGGGGGATACTGTGTATGTCCGAAATGCGGTGCCAAGGTTCCACATCAGCAGGGTGTTCCTTGTTATTCAATGACTTGTCCCTCATGTGGTGCTAATATGTCGAGAACGTAGAATAATATTAGTAAAATTTATACAGGATGAGACTATTGGCAGGAATTAACCAATAAGCCGCTCATTATAATGAGATATAGCTTGTCTATATTAAAAAAACAGTACTGAATCGAAATTGTTTTATTAACAATAAAACTTAAAGTAGCATACTTTGATAAAGTAATTGTAAAGATGATATAAAAAAATATTTTAAAGTTAAATTATTATTGAGACAGGGATTCAGGGATTGGTGACAAATGAAGATAAAAATACCTGATGAAGTTTTGCATATATTAAAAGTTTTGAGTGATAATGATTTTGAATCATATGTAGTTGGTGGATGCGTGAGAGATTCATTACTTGGTATGGAACCGGAAGATTGGGATATAGCTACTGATGCTACACCGTCGGAAGTAGTTGGAGTGTTTGATAAAACTATTGAAACAGGAATGAAACATGGAACCGTAACTGTACTTTTAAATAATGAAAGTTATGAGGTTACTACATTCAGACTAGATGGAAAGTACTCCGACAGCCGACATCCTGATAATGTTGTATTTACAGGCTCTATCAAGGAAGATCTTGGAAGAAGAGATTTTACCATTAATGCAATTGCTTATAATCCTGTTATAGGTATTGTTGACCCGTATGACGGTATTAAGGATATAGCTGACAGTTTGATAAAAACTGTTGGTAATCCGGACAGGAGATTCGCGGAAGACGGCCTAAGAATGATAAGGGCAGTCAGATTTTCAGCGAAGCACAATTTTGAAATAGATAAAAGTACGCTGGAATCCATTAAGGGAAACAGTATTCTTATTAAGAAAATAAGCATGGAAAGAATAAGGGATGAACTTACTGGAATTCTTGTTTCCCCGGAACCGTTAAAATTTATACTTTTAAGAGATACAGGACTTTTACAGCATTTGATTCCTGAATTTGAAATATGCTTTCATGCAATTCAAAACAACCCGTATCATATATATAACGTAGCTGTTCACAGTCTTTATGCGGTATCATTTATTGAGAGTGATAAACATTTAAGATGGGCAATGCTTTTACATGATATAGGAAAACCGGCATCAAAATCAAGAGGTGAAAAGGGAGTTGAACACTTTTACGGGCATCCTGAAAAAAGTGTACGAATTTCAAAAGGTATATTAAAAAGGCTTAAATTTGATAATAACTTTACAGATAGGGTTCTAAGGCTTATAAAACAGCATGATAGAGAAATAAAAGCTTCACCGGAATATGTAAGGAGAGCTGTAAGCAAGGTTGGTGACGATATATTTCCGGATCTTTTAAAAGTGAAGGAAGCGGACTGCAGGGCACAAAATCCGGATATAATTGAAAATAAACTTGAACATATAAATAAAATAAGGGAAATATACGAAAATGAAAAAAAACAAAATAAATGCATGAGCTTAAAAGAACTTGCAATAAACGGAAATGATTTGAAAAACATAGGATTTTCACAGGGCAGAGAAATCGGAATTACATTAAACAAACTATTGCAAAGAGTTATAAAAGATCCTTCACTCAATGAATACGGTAAACTTGTTAAAATTGCCCAAAAGCACAAAAACAGTTAGGAAAAACTGCTTATCAGCAGTTACTATTCACAGCCCCCTCTTAGTTCGAAGAATATTTTCATGAAATGAACGCTACAAGTTCAAGTGGCTGTAAGTTCAGCCTTATATGTCAAATCAAACTCGCTGAATGCTTAAAAATATAACGGGAATGCATTCAACTCAAACATTGATTTGACCTTAACATTGCTTCACAAACAGTCTCTAAGAACCTTTCGCTATGTATTTCATGAAAATATTTCTTCAAGGAGATAAGAAGGGCTGTGAATAGTAATAGAAATACATTTTTGAAAAATAAAAATTACCATATAAACGGATTTTGTGCTAAAATAGTTTATAATAATATATTATGAAATGGATATAAACGGAAGGATGCGAATATGAGAAGCTTTGTGGAAGAAATAAATAAAAGGGTGCTTGTCTATGACGGTTCTAAAGGCTATATGCTCCAGACAATGGGGCTAAAAGGAGGGGAATGCCCCGAATCATGGAATATAAACAAAGAAAATAAAGTAAGAGAGTTATATGAACTCTATAAAAATGCGGGTTCGGAAGTAATACAGACAAATACGTTTCAAGGCACAAAAATACAGCTTGAAAAATATTCACTTGGAGAAAGGGCATATGAGATTAATTATAAATCTGCGAAACTTGCACGTGATGTTATGTCCGATGATGGTTTTGTCGCAGCTTCCGTCGGACCCACGGGATTGTTGTTTGAACCCTTTGGTGAATTGACTTTTGATATGGCATTTGACACATTCAAAGAACAGATTGCGGCACTTGTTGATGGTGGAGTTGACGTTATAAATTTTGAAACATTTACTGATATTTCGGAAATAAGGGCTGCATTACTTGCGGCAAAAGAGTTTGATGTTCCTGTTATATGTTCCACTGCTTATGAAGATAATGGCAGAATGCTTATGGGAACGGAGCCTTTCCTTGCAGGTACGATACTAAAATCTCTGGGAGCGTTCATGATTGGTGGAAACTGTTCATTCGGTCCTGAAAAGATGTTTGGCATAATAAAAAGCATGTCTGATGTAAGTGACATATATTTATCGGTAAAACCCAATGCGGGTATACCTGAAGTTATAAACGGAGAAGTTATATACAGGGAGACTCCGGAAAAATTCTCGGAATATGTTGAAGGTTTTTTACAGTATGGTGTAAGACTGATAGGTGGGTGCTGCGGTACTACGCCGGAGTTTATAAAAGTGATTAAAGAGAAGGTTGATAAGGCTTTAATTACAGGGAGAACATATAAAAAACAAAAGGAATATATAACTTCAGCAGTGAAAATGGTTGAAGCGGAGAATATTAGAAAAGAAAAGACAGGATATCTATGTGAAAATGGAAATGACAAACTCATAAATGCACTTGATGAAGGGAATCTTGATATTGCGGTTGACAGGGCAATGGAACTTTCGTCTCAGGGATTTGATGCCATATGTATAAATATAGACAAAGCAAAATCATGCCCGGATACTCTTGATAAAATAGTAAATTCCATACAGGTATATGTAAAGGAACCGATTATTTTTGAAACATGCTGTACTGAACCACTTGAAAAGGCACTCAAGCTGTACAGAGGTCTGGCGGGGGTATTTATAAATTGTTCTACAGATAAAGAAATAAAAAAAATAAAAAAAGTTACGAATAAATATGGGGGTATTATATTAAACAGCAGATGATATATAGGAGATTAATTACTTGGAGGTATATGTGATATGGAAATTTTTAAAAATATTAAGATATTTGAAAACATAGGAGGTTTTTGGGAATATTCCTTATTTGATGTGAGCCTTTTCAGAGTAATAATTGCAATTGTTATAATACTTGTGTTTATAGGTATTAAAGAGCTTTTTAAAAAAGTAATAATAAAACTGCTTTACAAGTTAACACGGAAAAGCAGTACGGAACTTGATGATGAAATAGTTTCAGTGATAAAAAAGCCTGTTTGTTTTTTAATAATTATGGCAGGAATCAGGATTGCGGTAGTCGTTTTAAAATTTCCTGAAGGAGCAAATGACTTTGCTGATAATGTTATGCGTTCAATTTTTCTTTTTGTTGTTTTTTGGATATTATACAGAGCCTCAAATGCACTTGGCAAATTCCTGCAAATTTTAGCCCAGAAAACACAGACAAGATTTGATGATATACTTGTACCGTTTTTAAAAAGCGGTTTGAGAGTGATTGTCGTAGTACTTGGAATTATTACTATTCTTCAGGAATGGAAATTTGATGTGGCAGGTATTCTTGCAGGGCTTGGGCTCGGCGGCCTTGCTTTTGCCCTGGCAGCAAAGGATACTGCTGCAAATTTGTTTGGGAGTATTACTATTATGCTTGATAAGCCATTTGCAATAGGAGACTGGATTAAAACACCTCATGTAGAAGGTACGGTTGAAGATTTGGGATTCAGAAGCACAAGAGTCAGAACATTTGCACAGGGGCTTGTTACAGTACCGAATTCAATTATGAGCAATGACCCTATAACGAACTGGTCACGAATGGGTAAGAGAAGAATATCATTCAGGCTTGGTATAACTTATGATACTGATGATAAAAAAATGAGAGAATGTGTGGAAAACATGAGGAAAATGCTTAGTGAGCATCCGGAAGTCAGCCAGGACAATATATTTGTATATTTTGAAAGGTTTGGCGACAGTGCACTTGAGATATTCTTTTACTTTTTTACAAAGACAACCGTATGGCAGAAATTTTTGGAGGTACAGGAGGATATAAACCTTAAAATAATGGGGATATTAAACAAAATGGATATATCTGTTGCATTCCCTTCAACAAGTATTTATATAGAAAAAAATTAACCCTTTGCTGAATAGAAACCCTTCCGAAGAATTGTAAAAAGGATGGTACGTATTTAGCTTGCAGCCTGTAATTCAGTGTGCTATAATGATTTCGCCTGGCGGTGTGGATGAACTTGATGAAACGGAGAAGTAATGTTTGGATATATAGTACCGGAAAAACCGGAACTGAAAATAAAAGAATATGAATTATTCAGAGCTTATTACTGTGGAATATGCAAGTCGATAGGTAAAAAAACAGGACAGATTAATAGATTTGTGTTAAGCTATGATGTTGTTTTTCTAGCGGTTCTGCTGTCTGCAATCTGGGGGAAAGCCCCTGACATATACAGGGGAACATGTATACTTCACCCTTTAAAGAAAAGGAGTTTGATTTCGGCAAATAATATAATCGAATATGTTTCAGAAATGAATGTGATACTGGCATACTATAATTTAAAGGATAAGTTAAGGGATGAGGCTTCAGTAAAATTCCAGGCAGGTATGTTAGTACTTGAAAAAACTTTTAGAAGGATGAAAAAAAAATACCTTGAAAAATGTGGTATAATTGAATGTAAACTCAATGAACTGTCAGTGCTGGAAGAGAAAAATTGTGCTTCACTGGATATGGTTTCAGAACAATTTGCAAAAATTATGGAAGAAGTATTCAGGTATAAACCTGTATGTGAAAATAAAAAAAATGATAAAATATTGGGTTGGATAGGTTACAATACGGGTAAATGGATATATGTCATAGATGCTTATAATGATATTGAGGATGATATTGATAAGGGCAATTACAATGTATTAACATATCAATATGGTTTTAACAGAAATAATGAAGATGTAAGGCAGTTTAAGGAGAGGATAAGGGAGAAGGTGGCTTTTAACCTTACATATTGCCTTAATCAAATTGCAAAGGCATATGAGTTATTGGAAATTAAAAGGAATTCAGGGATAATGGAAAACATAATATATATGGGTATGCTAAGAAAAACCGAACAAATTACAGGAACGGGGGGGAAAAATTTTGAGGAATCCTTATGAAGTTCTCGGAATAAGAGAAGGAGCAAGCGAGGATGAGATAAAAAGGGCATACAGGGAACTAGTTAAAAAATACCATCCCGATCAGTATACTGATAATCCTTTATCAAAGCTTGCTGAGGAGAAGCTTAGTGAGATAAATGAGGCATATGATTATATCATGAAGAATAGAAGTTCATCAAGCCGCGGTTATTCTCAGCAGAAAAAAGACAGCTGGGACAGTTATGAAAATGACAGTAGCTTGAATCAGGTAAAAATTAATATAAACAGGGGGAATATAGCTGCGGCGGAGAAACTTCTTAATCGCATAAGTGTGAGAAATGGGGAATGGTATTATCTGAAAGGCTTAATATTCCTTCAAAGAGGCTGGTATAATGAGGCTTATACGCATATACAGACTGCGGTTAATATGGAACCGGACAATTATGAATACAGAAGTGCTTTAAACAGATTAAATATGACAGGCTCAGCGTATAGAGGAAACGCCTATGGCAGAGGTTATAATCAGGGGCCTGATCTTTGTCAGATATGTACATGCCTGTGGTGTTCTGATTGCTGTTGTGAATGTGGCGGAGGCGATCTTATTGGGTGCTGTTAAACTGACAAAAAGGTTGGCGATAAGTGGAGTTTTAGCATCGTGTACTGTAGTCAGCGTTTTTCTGTCAACAATACTGCCGACAAACAGAATTTCATTATATACCCTTGCATCATTTTTTGTAGCTGTTATTATAATTGAATTCGGGGTAAAAAACGGTTGGATTTTTTATATTGTAACATGTGCAGTCAGTTTTTTTGTAGTACCGTGGAAGACAGCGATTATACCTTTCATATTGTTTTTTGGGATATACGGTATTATAAAATATTACATTGAAAAACTGGATAGGATTTTGCCGGAATACCTGTTAAAATATTTATACTTTAATACCTGCCTGATTTTTTCATTGTTACTTATAAAGGAGGTATTTCTGAGAGTTACAGTGATTGAGCTGCATTGGAAAATAATAGCGGTATCGGGGCTTCAGGTTGTTTTCCTTGTATATGATTATGTTTATTCACTATTTATCAGATATTACAAAACGAGAATAAGAAAAATACTTAAGTTATAAAAATGTATTTATAATATAAATCGATAATACTAATTTAAGAAGCAGTTAAACAAGGAGTGTTTTAATTGAGTATTGGTAAAAAAACCATTAAAATACTTGAGTTTGATAAAATAATTATGAAACTTTCCACATTCGCCACGTGTGGGCTTGGAAAGGAGTTCATACTAAATCTTTTACCGGAGACAAATTACGAAAGGGTAAAAGAATTACTGAAAGAAACCGATGACGGTTTAAGCCTGATTTTAAGGAAAGGCCATCCTCCAATGGGAGGAATAAGCGATATAAGAGATATCCTTAAAAAGGTTTCAAAGGGTTCCGTGTTAAATCCCGGTGAATTTTTAAAAGTAGAAGGGATTTTAAAAGCATGCCGTAATCTTAAAAGATATGCAAGTGATATGGATAACAGTAATCATAATCAAACAGAAAAAAATAACCGGTCAATTATATTAATTAAATCACTTATTACGAACATTAAGTTAGAACAAAAGATTAACAGTGCAATAGCAAGTGAAGATGAGATATTGGATACAGCAAGTACTACATTGAGAAATATAAGAAGGCAGATATCCAAAATACAGTATTCATTAAAGGAAAGGCTTGATAGTTTTATACACTCTAATAGATACAGGAAATTCATGCAGGATGGAATTGTCACATTAAGGGACGGAAGATATGTTATTCCTGTAAAGCAGGAATACAGAAATGAAGTAAAAGGTATTGTGCATGATTCGTCGTCAAGCGGAGTGACACTTTTTATTGAACCAATGGCTGTAGTTGAAGCAAACAATGAAATAAAACAACTCAATGCCAGAGAAGAGACTGAAATACAAAGAATATTGGCAGAATTAACAAAAAATGTTTCAGACATACTTCCCGGGCTTGAAAGTGATATTTCCAAACTGGCAAGGCTTGATTTTATATTTGCCAAAGCAAAGTTCAGTATTGAATACAGGTGTGTAAGCCCTCGCCTGAACAAAACGATGCATCTTGATATAAAAAAGGCAAGGCATCCGTTGCTTGATAAGAATACTGTTGTGCCTGTAGATTTTCGAATTGGAGATGGATACTCCATAATTGTTATAACAGGTCCCAATACGGGGGGGAAAACAGTTGCACTTAAAACAATCGGTTTATTTTCACTGATGCTGCAGTCAGGGCTTCATATACCTGCAGGAGAAGAAACGGATATGTGTATTTTTGGAAAAATATTTGCGGATATTGGTGATGAACAGAGTATAGAGCAAAGTTTGAGTACATTTTCTTCACATATGACAAATATTGTTGAAATTCTTTATGAAGTTGATGATAAATCATTGGTGCTTCTTGATGAATTAGGGGCAGGTACGGATCCTGATGAAGGTGCCGCACTTGCTATGGCGATACTGGACAAGCTTCACGATAAAGGTTGTATCGCTGCGGCAACAACTCATTACAGCGAGTTAAAAATGTATGCTCTGACTACTCAGGATGTGATAAATGCATCGTGTGAATTTGATGTGGATACGCTTAAACCAACATACAGGCTTTTAACAGGGGTTCCAGGAAAAAGTAATGCATTTGCAATATCTGAAAAAATTGGCCTTACGATGGAAATACTTAAAAAAGCTGAGCAACTTCTTTCTCGTGAAAACATTCAGTTTGAAGATATTTTAAGGTCAATGGAAAAGAGCCGAATCAGAGCTGAGAAAGAAAGGCAGATGGCTGAGAAATACAGGTATGAAATGGAGAAAACAAAAAGTGAAATTGAGAAGGAAAGGGAAAAACTAAACAGCCGTAAGGATGATATTATAAGAAATGCAAAAAAAGAGGCCAGAAAGATATTGATTGATGTGAAACAGGAAACTGATGAAATAATTAAAAAACTTAAAAAAACTGCAACAGAACAGCCTTCATCCAATAGAAACAAGACAGTAGAAGAACTAAGAAAAAGGCTTACTACAGGAACGGACAAACTGGAACAATCACTCGAACAGGTAAATATACCTCGAAAAAACAGTATGGCTGATTTAAAAAAGCTTAAACCCGGAGACAGTGTAAGGATTCTCAACCTTAATCAAAAAGGAATGGTATTGGGTATTCCTGATAAAAGTGGTGAAGTATTAGTACAGGCAGGTATAATGAAAATAAGTGTTCATATATCAAATCTTGAGTTTGTTGACGAACAGAAAGAAAGTATAAGCAGACTGAAAACAGGGGATACAATTTCAAAAGTTGGTAAAACAATAAAAACGGAATTGGATGTAAGGGGCAGGAATCTTGATGAAGCTTTACTGGAAGTTGATAAGTTTCTTGATGACGCAAGTATTGCAGGGCTTCATGAAGTAATGATAATACATGGAAAAGGAATGGGAATATTAAGAGAAGGGATACAGAATTTTCTAAAAACAAACAATCATGTTATTTCTTTTCGTAAAGGCAAATATGGAGAAGGAGAAACGGGGGTAACTGTTGTAGAAATTTAGCCTTTGTATGTATCACTTTCATATGTGGCTGCTACTTCTTTTGTGATGGAATCAAAGTCATCGAGTAATTCAATAAACTTATTAACAACATTTTCATCAAACTGTGTTCCTGTACCTTTTAAGAGCTGTATTTTGGCTTCTTCCAAACCAAGTTTCTTCCTGTACTGCCTGTCGGTTGTCATTGCATCAAATGCATCTGCTACGGATAATATACGTGCAAGTAACGGAATGGCATTTCCTTTTATTCCTTCAGGATATCCTTTGCCATCAATTCTTTCATGATGATACTTTACAACAGGTACAATATCTTTGAACATTGAGACAGCAGATAGTATATGTGCTCCTTTCAAGGGGTGTTTTTTTATTTCCTCATATTCATATTTATTAAGTTTATCGGCTTTTAAAAGTATATCATTTGTAATACCTATTTTGCCAATATCATGGAATATTCCACTGATTCTTAATATTTCAAGTTCCTTTTCAGATAATCCAAAAGATTCTCCTATTTTTACAGTAAAATAAGATACCCTGTCAGAATGCCCCCTTGTATATATATCCTTTGCATCTACTACAAGACGTAATGCTTCTATGGTATCAATATATCTCTCTTTTAATTGCTCATATGTCTTATTGAGTTCTTCGTTTTTTTCATTTACCATTGAATGCAAAAATGCATTGTTCAATGAAGAGGCAACCTGATTTGAAAAAATTTCTAGAAGCTTTATATTATCTGCCTCATTATCATTTTTATTATTTGTATTATTACATTCAATATAAATAATACCTGCTTGTCCCATGTATTCATTTACCAGAGGGAGAATAACCACATTTTTATATATTACAACTCTTTTCATTGTACGGGCATAACCCATATGTTCCATAACATCGGGTTCAAGCATATTCATAAAGTGGCCGATTTCAATATTGTATTTTCCAATACCTTTAAATATACTTTGGTTACTGATATTATTTGAGGTATTTGCATCATCTATGAGTATAAAAGCATTTTCACTGTTTACCAAAGGCATTATTTGGGTAAGTATTTCTTCAAGTATATTACCAATGGGCTGGAGTTGATATATTTTTGGTACAGCCTGAAGTATGTTGTTTAAACCGTCTTTGAATTGTTTTATTGTGTACATTTGTGTTATTGACTTAATTCCTGATTCCAAAAGCAAAAGAATCTGGTCAAAATTATCACTTTTTTCACAATAGCCCTGTATTTCAAGTGTTCTTAATGTTTCCAGCGGAGGAGCGATATCTTTATGGCCTGTCAGAAGTAATATATACAGCTCTTTATTAAATTGCCTAATTCTCTCAACTACTTTGTCTCCATGCATTGGCTGCATCAAGTAATCAAGTATGAGCAAATCGAAACGTTCTTTTTTTATTTTTTCAATTGCATCAAGCGGGTTTGTAAATCCGGTAACCTTATATCCATTCCTTTTCAGTATTACCGACAAAGTTTCAATAATGTCTGCTTCATCATCAATTACGATTATTTTATAATTTGATGAAGCAATATTATTTATTCGTCTCACTAAACCACTCCTTCTTCAAACTCACCGGTTCGGCATGGTACTGATACATAAAATGTTGTACCTTTGCCTTCAGTTGAAGTAAACCATATATTACCGCCAAACCTTCCCTTTATATTCGAATACGACATATAAAGCCCGAGGCCGGTTCCGTTTTTCCCTTTTGTAGTTATCATTTCCTTAAAAAGTTTTTCTTTAATTTGTTCAGATATCCCTTTCCCGTAATCTGTAATTGAAAATACAATATTATCATCGTTCTTTTTTATCTTAAAATCTATTATACCATTTTTTTTATCATAGGAATGTATTGAATTTATAATTATATTGTCGAATATTTGAACGAGGCTGTTAATTTCCCCCTTTATTTCGGTATTCAGATCTATTTGAAATTCCGTGTTCATAATACAGTTATATTTTATAAGTTCATGTTTCATAAGAATATCTATTCTTTTAACAAGTTCATCAAGAGTAAAACTTATAACGGATGAAGCATTCATTTGGATAGCCTGGCCCTTAACAGTTGTAATTACATCAGACATATATGTACAGTGTGGTTTCATTTTATCAAGCCATTTCAACATATCAGAGGCAATTTCATGGTGATCTTCAGGAGTAACATTTTTATCCTCAATTGATTCATCATATTCATTGATAAGGTCGCGCAAACCTTCTATTGCTCCGGCCAGAGACATAATCGGAGTTTTGAGGTTGTGTGCAATACCTCCTATCAGTTGCCCCAGGGATGCAAGTCTTTCCTGTTCCATCAAAACAGCCTGTTTTTCTTTAATTGTTTCAATATTCTTTTTAACCTGTGTAATATCCTTAAACAGGATTATTGTTCCTATAATACTGATATCCGTTATTATGGGGGTTATTTCCACGGTAAAGTATTTGTCAAAGCTATTGGATTTCAAATGCTTTTCGAATATGGTTGATTTTTTATTTTCCATTGCATCGTTTATGGCATTTTTAAAATCCTGAGTATTTAAGTCCAAAGAAGGGTTTGACTGTAAGATATTTATTATATTCTCATTTCTTTTAATCTTAAATATTTCATTGAATGTATGAAGAAAAGTTTTGTTATAGTCGATTACACCAAGATCCTGGTTTATTACAACGAAACTGTCCGAAATAAGGTCAACAACAGTTTGAAGGGCTACGGGTATAACACTGAGAAACTGATATTTAAAAATTGCAAATAAAAAACATATAATTGCAAACAGAAAAGTTATTGGTGTAATATAAAGTGATAATACTATTATTTTTAAAGAAAATAATATATTAACAATAAGAGGAACCAGTGAGCCTGTAATAATCAATAATGCCTGCTTGGAAAAGAAGCCTGAGTTTTTTATGGAAAAGTATATCAGGTGGTAAAGGCCTACTAAAATACAGATATACGAATAAACACTGTGAATGATAAAATAATCACCATAGACCATTTCTCCGCTCATTGGAGAAAAGCTTTGATAAAACAGATGATGGTAATCATTTGTCCATATTACAATTAATGAAACTACTGGTACAACAAAAAGCAACAAATATTTCCATGAAAGATTTATTTTAGTATGCGCAAATATCAGACCAAGAAACAACATAAAAACAGGAAGAGAACAGCTTCCTATATATGTAAAATACTCAAAGTAAATTACCAAATTCATATTTATACTTTTCATATAAATCTGTAATATAACTCCAATGCACCAGATAATTAAAGAACCCAGAATAAACAAAAACGTATAGTGCATCTGTGTCTTATGGCTTTTTCTCATAATTTGGATAAACAGTAACAATACAAGTAAAGTTGATAAATGAAGCAAAATAGATACGATATCCAGACCATCCATATACTACATCCCCTTCGTTAAATTTTATTAGAATCTAAAAACAATTACACATCTGCCGGTAAATAACCGGAATCCCTCATGAATGTGATTATCTTATGTATATACTCAATATCTATTTGAGGCCATTCAAAACCCAATGTTTCCAAAAATGACCTGGTTATATTTGAATCAACATCAATCGGATAATTATGCAAAAAACCGGTTTCGGGGTTGAAATCCTGGATGATACCGTTTAGCAGCTGATGCATGTCTTTGTCTTCAGCAATTGTTTTTATATATTCAGAATAGGATTCATTATCCATAAGTTTAATATCAATGTCCATAGAAGCAAGAAACTTTAAGAGGTTGGAAAAACTTACAGTTTTATCATTAAAAAGATGTAATACAGACGGGACAGGCTTATTACACTTTAATATCTCTATAATTATATTACTGCATACATCTACAGGGGTAAAATCTACATTCCGTTCAAGTACTTTTTCAGGTATGATCCCAAGTTGTGCTATTGATTTTATTCTATTGTAAAAAGCATTTTTCATTATATTTTTCTGAAAGAGCCCGTCGGAGTATCTTCCAGTGAGATTACCCAGTCTCATGACTACAGCATTTAATCCCTTGTTCACTGCTTTAAAGATAAGTTTTTCAGCGTCAAATTTACTTCTCACATATATATTATTCATATAATTTTGCCCGATATATAAATCATTTTCAGTAAACATTGTTTTTCTTATTTGAGAATCTGTATTGCAAGTACCGGAGATACTTATTGTCGATATATGATACAGCAGTTTATCGTATTCCAGTGAAAAATCTATGATGTTTTGTGTTCCGTTAACATTTACGTTTTTAAAATCGTCATATATTCCAAAATGTTCAACCTTTGCGGCGGTATGTACCACAACATCTGTTAAATTACCCAGGCCGGCATAATCCTCAGTTTCCAATCCAAATCTGTATTCTGTGATATCTCCGTTGACTATAAAAATTCTTTTATCAATCATTTCAATATAACTGCCGTTGAAATAAAATTTCAAGAGGCTCTTAAGCCTTTCTTTTGGAGCCTTATTGTTTTTACTGCGGATAAGGCAGTATACATTCGATGAAGTTTGTGACATGAGCCCATATAGGATATGTATGCCAAGAAACCCGGTAGCGCCTGTCAGGAACACATTATCAATGCATTTGTTAACATCTATGGTATCAAGGGCAGCTGCAGCTTCCTCCATGCTCTGAACAGAAATATCAATATTACCTGATTCAGGAAGAGCATAATTTGTTGTTTTTCCTTTAATCCGTTCTGAGAGTTCTTTTATTGTCTGATACCTGTAAAAATCCTGTGTAGTCAAATTCCAGCCGAAGGGGAAAGTTCTGGTTTGAATTGTTATTATGGAAAGTGAATCGGCACCTGCTTCAAATAAGTTGTTATTTATACCTATTGTTTTAATATTCAATACATCTGAACATATATCTACAAGTTTTTTTTCAACTTCATTTTGAGGCTCCACAATTATATCAGTATCGCTTACATCCATTTCAGGAGCAGGAAGGAGTTTCCTGTTTATTTTACCGCTTGAAGTTAAAGGAAGTTTATCCAATATTGTACAATGCGTTGGTATCATGTAATCAGGCAATAATTCCAATAGATATGTTTTTATATTTGAAACAGACACTTTATAATCAGTTACCATATA
>CAZANH010000499.1:0-3507 GCA_964486515.1 uncultured Eubacteriales bacterium | reverse complement strand
CATATTCATTCATAAAGCCATTTACTTTTTCACTGTGATCGCTCATATCTTTATTACCAATAAATACAGCAATTTTTTTGTTTTTCGGTATTATCCACTTCATTACCTCAGCAGCCATTTTCCCGGCTAAAATAGAGTCTTCTCTGACACAGCAAAGCCTTTTCCCACAAGGTAAGTCTGATCCAAGTATAACTACCGGAATATTGTTTTCATTGAGCGAATCCACATATTTACAGTAACTGTTATTATATGAAGGGCACAATATTATTCCATTCATATTTTCCTTTAAAAAATAATTTATAGCTTCAATATACTCATCACATGTGTATAGATTAGATACATATTTGTACCTGGCTTCAATATTAAAATCAACCATATCCTTTAAGTACTTTTCAATCCCTTTTTTAAAAGCACCATAGAATTCATTCCACACCTTAGGCATAATCACACCTATTTTAATTGTTTTTCTTGATAGGCCTTGTGCTACCCGATTAACATGATAACCCAATTTTTTTGCTGTTTTAAGTATATTACTTCTCATCTCTTCACTTACTCCGCTTTTACCTGATAAAGCCTTACTAACAGTACTGATTGATACATTTAATTCTTCTGCTATATCTTTCACAGTTACTTTTTTCATTATTTCTCCTTAAAACTTATATGAAAAATTAATAAACTCTTGTATCACTTCTGTTTATAGTATTTTCATTCTATAATAGTTAATTTGATACATATAAGTCTATAAATTAGTTTAAGCATATTACTAACATACCATATTGACTTCTGACTAATTTAATTGCGGCCACAGGTCATCGTACGTCATACTTTTTCAAATACCAATAATTGAGAACTTAGTGCATAATCAAGCCTTATCGATATTCCCTCATTTATAAGCAAATATCCATCCTTTTCTACTTTATATCCTTCATTATCAAATAAAACTTTATATTTAAATTCCGGGTTAAGTCCCTTTGGTTTAAAAAGATACGTGCTGTTTTCACTTTCACCAAGGTGGAAAATTACTGCCAAACCTTTATTTAAATCATTTGAAGCATATTCAAGCACGCACCAGTCATATTCACTATCCATATTCAGAAAAGGTGTGTGGTGATAAACCTTGCATTCAGGCATTAGTTTTCTTACAAAATCCTTATAGAAATTTATATATCTACTATATGTGTTAATTATACTTTTACTCTCTTTACCAGCACTATTTAAAACTTCAATAAAAATCGGGTTACTAAGCATCATAACCCTAAACTGAAAATCCATATCTCCATAAAGGCTATAGTCTATCTGCATAGGGTAATAGTGCCTTAGTACTTCTGGAGGATAGGCAATTGTCATGCCATTAAGCCCAATAAGATTTTTGGGCTGAATTGTGAAATCAGACTGACAGCTAATATGACACCTTCTCACCATACCAAGGTCATTGCGTCCACCACCTGCAGCACAATTCTCTAAAATAATATCTGGAAATTCAACTTTCAATTTGTCAAAAATCCTGTATAACGATTTAACATGTCCCCATTGACTGTTTTCAATATATCCATATTTCAAATTTTGCCCCTCTTCGCCAATACCAAAACGATTAAAATCAATTTTAAAATAATCGGGTTTATATTCTCGGATTACACGTATGATTTCACTTTCTACCCATTCTGCCACTTCATCTCTACTCAAATCCAGAAGTGTATCATTACCAATACTTTCTCCATCTCTTTTTATTGTCCAATTAGGATGATTCTTACGAACTTCGCTTTCAAGTCCCATTGCTTCAGGTTCCATCCACACCCCAAAAAGCATACCTTTTGAATGTATATACTCCCTTAGGTTTTTAAATCCATTTTTATTCCAGTTTGTTACATCCCAATCACCCAAACGACCAGGCCACCAGTTTTTTGAATCCAATCCATACCATCCGGCATCAAACTCAAAATACTCCATTCCCATATCTGCAGCAATATCAATTTGTTTTTTAAACCATTCCTCATCTCCTGTTACTACGCGTCCCTGTCCAATCAGAAGTTTCTTTTCTACAGTACACGGTAGAAGAACTGTTTTTCTCAGATGTCTGTATGTTTCATTAACACATTCGTCCATATCTCCTACAATATGTCCAAGATGTACTCTGGGGGATATTATCGTCTCTCCGGGGGCTATCATTTTCATGGGTGCGGGGGCATACGGATCAATATTAAATGTAATAAGTGAATCATTACTCGCAGGCTCCTGACTTACATCAAATGAAAATTTCCAATTGCATGACCATTCCATATGGCATACGAAATTCTCGCCATTTATTTTATTCTTTATTAAGAAATATGGTACTCCCCATCCTGATCTGCCCTGTTTATTGATAATTGAGAACTCTCCGTTATTCAGAGGCTTCCAGACAAAATTACCTTCACGGCCTGGTGTGGTATCACCATAATATCCCAGTGTATATATACTCTCAAGTTTTCCATTTGTTAATTGCTTATAGTTCTGCATATGCCAGAGCATTCCTGAAATTGGACTTACTCGTGAAAGTGCTGCAGGTAAGTCACCTTCATTGATTATTTCTATCCACCTTTCAATAAATTGACTTCCATCACATTTTGTATGAATTCTTACCCTCACAGGTCTCACTCCGTGCTTTAGCTCTACTACTCCATGCTTTACATAGTCTTCTTCTATTTCAAATCCTTTTACCCATTCCCAATGAGATTTTAAAAGCTGACCATCTATTTCCAAAATAAATGATTCTACAAGCTGAATACCAATTAAATCTCTTACCCAGCTGCTGTCATTCCATTTTTCTACCCAGGAACGTTTGATTTTACCTTTTGCAGAGCGCAGATTACATACATAATGCCCTTTGAGAAGGCACTCGTTATATACGTTTTCTCCACTTGTAAAACATATACCCATTTCTGGACTTTCTATAAAATCAATATGCCTGGTTTCAAAATTTTTATACATACTAATCACTCTCCCTTTACTTATATTTCTATTTCAATCTATGATAAAATCAAGGTGCCATCTGTATTCAGTATTGGAACCAATTTTACTGCTTTCCCCCCTTAGTCTAGACATATCTATACGGTCAAAAGTTGCTGAACATGGCTCAATGAAAATATTATGTATACCCTCCCAAGCACCTTCGTTTAGTAATATGCCCAAGTATGGTACTTTATCAACAGGGAAGCCAATTCCTAAAATAGAACCGTCATTATTCTTTATACCACAGTATCCTTCAGTTAGTTTACCTTTAATATAGTATTTTTCCATATCATCTGTTTCATAACCTCTTACAATATCTGCTCTATGTATTTTGCCATCTTTTGATATAAATTCAGGCCATTTAACTGTGTCTCCGTAATTACCCATACGTCCACTTTTACTAAGTATGGTATTAACACTTTCCACTTTATCTGGAAGTAGTATCTTATCATCTGGTTCTATATTTAGCATTATATGTGCAGCCCATAAAAAATCCATTTCAAACGGAGACAGGTTTTTAAG
>CAZANH010000498.1:0-3649 GCA_964486515.1 uncultured Eubacteriales bacterium | reverse complement strand
AAGGACCAGGTTGATAATCTTGAAAAAGCAGGTATTACGGACGCGGTTACGATTAATGGGCTGCTTGATCCAATTGAACGGGCAAAATCCTTTGAAAGGGTTGAAAACGGGTCTGCATCCATTCTTTATATCTCACCCGAGTCATTGCGTTCAAAGACAATAGAGCGGCTGCTTTTGGGAAGGAATGTTATAAGGTTTCGGTAGGGCTTAAAGGTACTACCTGTGTTTTGACCTGTACAAATGATGAGGCTTTACAGGTTACGGGATTACTCATAAAAAATGGTATGCCGGCAAAACTGATACAGTCAAACGAGGGATTTAACCTGTATAATCTTCTCGAGATTCAGTATTTTATAAATCAACTGAATTTGGGGGAAGATATTTATATGATCAGCAATGATGACTGGGCTTTGGCAAAACGTAAATTGGCAGAAAAATATAAAGGAAGTTCAAATCTGGAGGCATGTATAAACCTTATCAATGATTTTGAGGCGGCGAACACCAAAAATAAATACAAGACAGACCTTGAAGCTTATGTACGTGAATCAAAGCTTGAGAGTTTTTATGGTGAAAAGCTTGAAACAATATATGTATCAACTATTCATAAGGCAAAAGGACGGGAGTTTGACAATGTCTTTCTGATGCTTAACCAGTACAATTCGGGGACGGATGAGGCCATAAGGCATCTTTATGTTGCCATGACAAGGGCAAAACACAGCCTCACAATACATTACAACGGATACTACCTTGAACCGATAAAAACAGAGCAGCTTGAAAGAATTGCCGACAGGGGGATTTATCCGCCACCGGAACAGCTTGTGATGCAGCTGACTTTCAAGGACGTATGGCTCGACTTTTTTTTATCCTGTCAGCAGTTGATTTCCGAACTAAACAGCGGTGACAAACTTACTGTTGATGAAAATTGCTGCCGGAATTCAAAGGGGCAACCGGTCTTAAGGTTTTCAAAACTGTTTATGAGCCAGATCGAATCAATGAAACAAAAAAGCTATGTACCGAAAACCGCGGAAATAAGATTTATTATATATTGGCAAAAAGAAGATATGGAACACAAAATCAGAATTATTTTACCGGAAATATATTTTGAAAAGCAAGGCAATACCTGAAACCGTCCAGCCTATCCAATAAGTTGTAACATGTCAAAATAGGTATCCCAAGTTTCACTTATATGCGTTATGTCCACATTTATCAAATATTAAAAACAATAATTTATTTAAGTCTGTGAAAATATTGTTTAAGTACTATTGAATATTGATTCCATAAGAAACTATTTCCTTAAATACTATATCTTTGATCTTTATGACGAAAATAAGGAAACAGTTGAAAGAATATTAATTAATGCGGATATCTTAACTGAAACAGGAAACAATGTTGTATGTAATGTAGGGGGAATGCTTATTTTTGTCAGGTCACCCTTTGATAAATTACGCAAAACGGTATAAGTTTTGCTCATTTTTTCCGCGGGTCCTATTTTGTTATTTATTTTTCATTGTTCGGGATAAATGGGTTTTTTATAATTATTCCTTCATACAATTGTCCATTATTTAAATCTTCACTGAAAATCACATCACATTTTTTCCTTTTTGCACTGCATATTATCATAGAGTCCCAAAAAGAAATATTATACCTATCTTGAATTTCAATTGATTCCAGAACATCCCTAACTGAAGGTGAATGTATATCCCATGATTCAAGAGCAGAAATTATTTTTTTAATATCTTCTATATTTGCAGTGTTCTTTATTTTCTTAGTTACAACAACATAAAATTCCTGCAAAACTTGAATACTTGCACATGCTTTTCTATTTTCCCATAATGTATTAATTAAATTAAATGCTTTTTCATATTTATATTTATTTGTTTTATCATGAGCATATATCAAAATATTTGTATCAATAAAACACTTGTTAAAATTGTTATTCATGCAGTTCATCTCTATTCCATCTACTATTGCCAATTTGATATATGTTTGCTTTTTCCATTATTTTGATATGCTCCTCCATTGCTTGTGTATATTCATCTTCTTTTTGCACTATTTCCAAAAGAGTTTTAGAAAGTAATCCAGACAAAGAAATATTTTTATCAATTGCAATATGTTTGATTTTTTTTAATAGTTCTTTTGGTAATGACAATGTTACATTCTGATATTGCATAAAACCACCTCCACATTTTTAAGCATATCACGTAATTACGTGTATGTCAACAGGTATGTTCATGTACTTTGATTGTTAATGTTTATTTGCGGAAATTATATACCGAACAAATTGCTAAAAAATTTTCGTATAACATCATATGATCCAATTATTTGTAAAATAGTTATTGCTATACAGAATATCGCAATAAATAATAATCTTCTATTCAATTTATTGTTGGACTTCAAATTGGCATGTTCATGAAGCTTTATAAGTTGATTTTCAAGTTCCTTAATGTTGTCTTTAATATAAAATTTCTCCCTTATAAAGTCGTACAACTCAATCCCCTGCTGCTGACCGGTTACATGTTCATAATATATCTGGTTGAGGAATCTTATATACTCTTCCTGTAAAATTGATATGTCCTTAAAAGCACCTCTTTTGTTTATAATCTTGGACAGCTTTGTAGCCTTGTTTGAAAGTTCGATCAGCGAACCCCTCTGTGCCAGACAAAGCAGCACTGTCTTGAAATACATAGTGTTAAAATGGTCACGCAGGTATTCCGGAGAATCTTTTAAATCCTCGCTAACCAGCTCAACAAAAGAATATTCACTCACGGTATATAAATTGGCATAATCAGCCCATCTTTCATAAACATGCTTCATGATCTGATCCTTTCTCATATTGATATTCGGGCAGGTTGACCAGTTTGTATCAAAAAAAATGTACCGGTATAAAAGATCAATGTTTTCGGCATTTATATTTGCTTTGTTTTCTCCCCGGACACTGTCTCTTGTACCTGTCAATGCGGTAAAAACAGTCAAATTGTTAACCTCTGCAGTTTTATAAGGCAATTCATAGGTGTAGCATCCGTCGTCCTCTCTATATGTTGTCAATTCCTTGACAATATTGTTCCTGTAATAACACATTACAAACATACGGTCGTCTGTGACAGGGATAACATTGATTTCTCCATTATCATCCGCCGTATAGTCCTCCGGATTTTTGCCGGTGCAGAAGAAACCCTCCCCCAGTATATCCATGAATGTTTTCGAAATGTAATTTATATTATGTGCATAATCATTCTCCAGTGTTTTGAAGGTCTCCTCCATGTCCGGTTCACCCTTTAGACCGACTATCTCAAGGCTGTCTGCATTCAAGGGACATCTCGGAGAATAATCCGGTATGAATGAAAAAAATACCCTTCTTCCGTACTCATTGATGTTTAATATATCCTGCACCGGAATGATATCCTTGTCATCCGGTTTGCCATGATATTTCAATTTGTAGTAAAGTATGGCTATGCCCATACCGAACACAGCAAGATTTATTGAATCTATTTCCAATGAATAAACATTTTCATTTCTATTTATCACATACCTGCTTTCCTCATCCAGGTTTCTTCTTACGTAGTTATAGCATACCGCAGCCTCCGGCCGACGAGAGTGAGAATCGAATTTTCGGAATGAAGAAGGGTCTTGAGTTTATTTCCGATTCAAC
>CAZANH010000497.1:0-1567 GCA_964486515.1 uncultured Eubacteriales bacterium | reverse complement strand
ATTTGACATGTAAGGCTGAACTTACAGCCACTTGAACTTGTAGCGTTCATTTCAGGAAAATATTCTTCAAGCTAAGAGGGGGCTGTGAATGGTAACCATAAATAGTTACATGTTAGAGTTAGTTTATTCAAACATGCTATCTTTAAGTTGTGTGGAAATATCTCTTCCCGCATACATAATACGCATAACTATTACCATTTTTGCTTTTGAGTCTATTAAGTATATACCAATGTAATTATCTACAATTAATTTTCTAACTACATAACTATGCCATGGTTCATCAGAATAATATGCATGGCGTTCCGGCATTTCGTTTAATTTTTGAATTTCAGATTTTATTCGTTCATACTGCTTTGCCGCAATTTGAGGTTCTTTTAGTTGAAGAGCAATATATCTGTAAATTGAACTCATATCCTTTTTGGCTTGAGAAGTCATTTTAACTTTATAACTCATATACCATACTCTCGCTCAATCTCATTAAATGCAATATCGGCATCCTGATATCGTCCGGCACGGTAATCTTCAAATCCTTTCTCAATTTCTGCATCAAACTGTTCCTTGGTCATTGAACTTAATGAAAGCGGAACAGATGCCGGTAACTTCACATCGAATGGTATCCCTCGCTGCAATACTACCTGTTTTAAAAATAAGCTTATGGCATTTGACATTGGAATGCTCAATTCATTTAATATGTTTTCAGCCTGTTTCTTTAATTCAGGCTCAATACGAGCAAAAACATTTGATGTTTTGGCCATAAAATAACACATCCTTTCACTTATATTATATGCGATTGTCTATACAAATACAAGTCATTTTTAAGCAATTTGCGTTGTAAACTTTTTTTCAGCGTTACTATCCAGAGGGTAGTCAAAAACCTATTAAACTCCGTGAACAAAAAGTGGAAACCGGAAATCGGTTCATTTTTTAACGGAGTTTTAGCGTACTAAAAATATTTTTAAAAATTTAAATAAAAAAGCAGAAGTCCACACATTTAAATCTTTTAAAATATCGAGAATTGATATACAAGATAGCACATGATGTTGGTTTTGAAAACGATATGTTGATTTCTCCTCATTTACAGGATAGAGAAACATTTGAGAATTGGAGTGATGTAGTGCCTTTTTATCAAAATGTAAAAAAGGAGGGATTATATATTAATGCCACATAGTAAAAGAGATCTTTCCATATATCTATTGGAAAGAGCCAGACAGGATTTAAAGGCGGCTAAGAAACTGTTAGATGCTAACGATACCTACAAACAAGTGTTAATAGGTCATACTATGCCATATTCCATACAAGTCATTTCAAAGCGCAGTACATTTTGTTCATTATAAAGTTTTACACTATTTTTATCTACCCAGTGACGAATTCTCATCCCGTCATGCCATAAATTGGTCCGTGTTAAAAGTTCAGGGTTGGATAAAGGATGCGGTTGCCCTTTTGAATTAACCGGACGTCCCATATATTGGTTAAAATATATTTACAGCCTTCTTTATCAAGTAACCGCCGTAACCACTCCCGACCATTTAAAGCTATTTGAATATTGTATGGTGCCCATGTTTGAAGC
>CAZANH010000496.1:0-2118 GCA_964486515.1 uncultured Eubacteriales bacterium | reverse complement strand
TGTCTGATATGAATTTCTCCATATATTGTTCTCTCTCAAAAATATCTTTCGGCATTTCAATTACCTGGGGTTCATTCATGTTTATTGCCGCAGATGCTGCCAAAAATGCATTATACCTTCTGCTTTTTTTATATAAATTACCATCAGACATATAGGCAATACGCTTTTTTATGCCATTACTGTACAAATGCCTTACAGCGTTTTCCATTGCAATACTTAAATCAGTTTTTACAGTATGTACAGCTTCATTTCTTATAACGGTATGTATTATAACAAAGGGAATATTGTTTTCAACAAGACAGGATATATTCTCATCGGATAATTGAGCAAAAGCAAAAACTACGCCGTCAATTCTGTTTGACCTGTAATAGCGTACATATTCCTCTTCATTTATATCAACCGATTTGTTAAGGCACAAAGTAATGGAATAATTGCTTTCTGCAAAAACATCCTTCATACCCTCAAGTGCTTTCATAAAAACATAACTTGAGTAATTTTTGTCTGTTACTACGCCGATAGACATCGATTTTCTGAGCTTCATCCCGCGGGCAATGAGATTGGGATGGTAATTAAGTTTTTTAACAGCCTTAAGTACAGCTTCACGTGTATCAGGTTTAATTTTTATCCCGGGCACATTATTGAGGACATAGGAAACCGTTGCCTGTGAAACTCCCGCTTCTTTTGCCACATCCCTGCTTGATATGCATTTACGGTTAATTGAAATCCCCCCATAAAATATATTTTTTAAGTATGCATATGTAAATATTGTACTGTACACAGGTTAACATATTTTACAAACAATAACTTATACGTATAAATTACATATGACATTATATAGAAAATATTGGGCATTGTCAAGTGTAATTTGCAGCGTTTTTTTTAGAAAGATATTCTTCAATTGGTATATAAGGGGGTACTTGAACAGACACATTCTTCAAGCTAAGAGCGGGCTGTGAAATAGTAACTTGCGGCCGCAGGCTGCTGTATAATTTATATGAACTGTTTGTTAACAAAACAGTTTGCCTGTTTACATCAGCCGTTCGATAGTGTACTATTATTATAGTGAAAATTTTATACTTAAATATTGAAGGGAGCAGACATATTATGATACGCAGGATATTGGCGTTTTCAGTGGCAGTAATCATACTGGCTGCGGCTACAGGCTGCGGCAAGAAGGAAGAAAAAGCAGTTGCAGTAGTTAACGGGGTTGACATCAAAACGGCGGACTATGAGAGAACACTGGACATGTTAAAGGCCGAGTTGGAACAGCAGGATGTGGATCTGAACAGTGAGGAGGGAAAGGCTCAGGCAAAGGGTCTTGAAGAGCAGGCGATTGACCAGCTTGTTACCACGGAGGTTTTGCTTCAGCAGGCAAATAAGAAAGGCTATACCGTTTCTGAAGAAGATGTGGATGAAGAAATAGGCAAGATGAGGGAACAGTATGGGGAACAGTTCAAGGAAATGCTTGAAATGAACCAGATGACCGAGGAAAGCCTTGAAAAGCTTATCAGGGAAAATAAATTGATAATGGCATATATGGATGGAGCACTTGGAGAAATAACCGTTACCGATGAGGAAATGAAGAAATACTATGATGATTACAGTCAACAGTCTGAGGAGGAAATTCCTGAGTATGACGAAGTAGAGGACCAAATTGAGAAATTTGTAAAATCTGAGAAGGAGTATGAAAAGACAACAGCACTGATTAATGAGCTTAAAGACAACAGCGAAATAACAATCCTGATTGAATGATTCACAAATAAATGGAGGCAGTTCACTCGGGTATGATTTCCACAAGTTCCGACACCATCTCAAATCCGTCTGCTGTGTATACGGATTTGACCAGTCCTATGCCGACGGCGTGATACCTTTTCATCACTGAGTTTTCAACAGTGGTGACAGCCTCGATTGTGTTGTATACGCCCTCCGGTGTTGTAACACTTATACCTATCCCGGGAATGGTATTTTGTCTTTCATCAAATGTCTTCCATGATGTTCCTTGTTTGACGGGGATTTTCAGTATGGTTTCATTCCTGTTCTCCTCCACATTCATGTAGTTTTTCCCCTACTCATACTCTTCCTTAATAAAAACCATAGTTATTTCATCATCATTAACCC
>CAZANH010000495.1:0-1870 GCA_964486515.1 uncultured Eubacteriales bacterium | reverse complement strand
GCTTTAACATGATAACTGATGGGGGCCCTGCGAAGGCATTCCTCAACAAGCCCTTCCGGAAATCTTACACGGTTATTGCTGTAATCTACCTGACAGCCGTTTTTTTCAAAAAGTTTTAGAGCCTTCTCGCTCTCAAATCTTATTCCTGTTCTTCTTAGAACATCCAGTGTTCCACCATGAATTGATTCAACCTGTTCTTCGGTTAATATCTCTAACGGCTTAAAGTTACGTGTAAACCCCTTTAACATTTATTTCACCTCTATCTTAAATTTATATTTTAAAATTTTTTTTATAAACATCCCATTCCTCATCGCTTATCAATCCATTTTCTCTGTAGTAACTCCTTGCTTCACTTAATATATCTTCTATATCACTTTCCTGCTTTTCGGTTAATGGTGGGTCAACTTTATGTGTAGATAGTATTTTTTCCATCCTGTCCATTGCATATTCTATACAGCTTTTCTTATCAGCTTTGAGCCATTCAGGGTAGGTTAACCTATCAGCAGATTTTGGCGCAAACTGCTCTTTTTTCCACCATTTTCTGGTATGGGCCTTTCCTAGATAGTGTCCCGGTATTGGACCTACCTCGTTTATAAGGTCTATAGCTAAAGCTTCATCGCCTGCATCAACACCTTCTAAAAATCTGCCTATCATACCAGCAATATCATCATCAAGTATGGCCTGTATTGGATGAGCTGTTATCTCACCATATATACTGCTGTATAGCTGCAGTACACTGGATCCTGAAATAGCAGAAAGGAGGGTTGGCATCATTTTCTGGTAGCCATTCTGAAAGTCTATTCTCTTTGAACTTGTCGGACCGCAGGAAGAGCTTACGGTAGGAATCCCATATCTTCTCCATACCTGATTAAAAACTACATTATGAAGTGATACCCCTATTTCTCCAAAAGCCGGTGCGCCGTTTCCCATATTTTGAGCCAATACAAGATTTGCCACTGAGACTCTGGCACCTGGTTTTAAAAGTTGCATAAGAACTATATATGGGATAAGTTCTGCATTACTGAGAATCACCGCCCCGGATGTACTTGCAGGTGCTGTTCCCCCGTATGTTGCGCCTTCCCATATCATACTTGGCAGGTCATATTCAGCAGCAAGAAAGCAGGCATTGACCTGATCTGTATAATATGTTAAAGGCGATGATGTATTTGGATTGGCAAAAATTTCTGTTCCTATTGATTTTGCCATTTTTATAGTAAATCTATCAATGTCATTGTTTGCGATTGCAACTGTTACTTTGGTTGAATTTCTCATCCTGAGGGCAACACCTTCTATTTCCTTCATAACTTCGGGAATTCCCCCGCTGAATCCAAAATATGGATAAGCGTTTAAAAAATGTACATTTTCCAGCGCATCTAAGACTTTTATAAGATCTATATGCTCCTGCTCTGTAGGTGTTCTGGGTTCCCATGTACTTAAATCAACAGTATCCGTTCCTGGAAAATTAAAAAACAGGACATTATTGGGACCAAGCAGCAGGTCGTGTTTTTGATTCCTTGCTTTGACTCTAAAACTGGTGGGAGCCTTGCGGAGGCATTCCTCAACAAGCCCGGGAGGAAATTTTACTCTTTTGGAATCAAAGTCAACATCGCAATCAGCATTTTTAAAAACTTTTAATGCTTTATCGTTATAGACTGTGACCCCTGTTTTTTGAAGTACATCTAAAGTTCCTCTATGTATCTGGTCAATATTTTCATCACTTAATAATTTAAAAGCTGGAAAATTACGTATGAAACCTCTGGACATTTTGATTCTCCTTTATTTTCCAATTAATTGTCTGGCTAACTTAACTGCTCCCGGAGCTGTCGGGTCATAGCCGTCTGCGCCGATATTTTTGGAAAACTCTTCAGTT
>CAZANH010000494.1:0-2073 GCA_964486515.1 uncultured Eubacteriales bacterium | reverse complement strand
ATTTGACATGTAAGGCTGAACTTACAGCCACTTGAACTTGTAGCGTTCATTTCAGGAAAATATTCTTCAAGCTAAGAGGGGGCTGTGAATGGTAACCATGAATTATACCAAATTGTTTTATAAAAAATTCAATTAGCTTCTATTTGCCGGTTTGACTGTGCATATCATTATTATATTTGACAGAACATATGCTGATACTTTACAATTGTAGAAGATAGAACAGAATATTTTCAATATCTGAAGGGGTGAAATGGATGCGAAGGACAAAAATAATATGTACGCTTGGAGCATCAACTGTAGGGCGATGTAGGGATATGATAATAAACGGGGTGGATGCTGCAAGGGTTAATTTTTCCCATGAAACTCATGATATACATGCATCCAGAATTAAAGAACTCAAAGAAGCAAGAGAAGCTCTTAAAATCCCTGTACCTTTGATTGCCGACACAAAAGGACCTGAAATACGTACCGGCCTCATTAAGGAAAACACTGAACTCAGAAGCGGTCAGGAGATTACAATCCTTAGCACTTCCATAACAGGGGACGCATCAAAAATATCCCTGTCATATCCTGACATTTATAAAAAAATTGGGACTGGAAATGATATTTTTATTGATGACGGGAAGCTTCATCTTCAAGTAAAAAGAATTGAGGAGGAAAACATTGTTTGTGATGTAATTTCCGGGGGACGCCTTTCAAGCAGAAAAGGGGTTAATATACCAGGGTGCGCCTGTTTTTTACCTTTTTTAAGTTCAAAGGATATGGAAGATATTGATTTTGCTATAGTTAATGAGTTTGATTACATTGCACTTTCATTTGTCAGAACAGCTGATGATATCAGGCAGGTAAGGGAAATTCTAAATAAAAGGGATTGCAGCGATATTAAAATAATCGCTAAGATAGAAAACCGGGAAGCAGTGGAAAACATAGATGAAATTATTGAATCTTCCGACGGCATTATGATAGGGCGGGGTGACCTGGGGGTGGAAATGCCCTTAAGCCAGGTTCCTATAGTACAAAAAAAGCTTGTCAGGAAATGTTACACAAACGGTAAGCCTGTAATTACTGCCACTCAGATGCTGGAATCGATGATTGAAAACATCATACCTACACGAGCCGAGGTTTCAGATGTCGCGAACGCAATATATGATGGTTCCAGTGCGGTTATGCTTTCAGGTGAAACAGCATGTGGAAAATACCCTGTTGAAACCTTGAAGAGAATGGTGGATGTTATTGATACCATAGAAAATGATATTGATTACAGGAAAAGGTTTTTCAACGAGGACTGGTTGACAGACAAAAGCATTGTCAGTATAATAGGCAGGTCAACAACTGTGGCCGCATTTGAGCTTGATGCATCTGCCATTGTTGTGATAACCAACTCGGGAAATTCCGCACGTATGATATCCAGATTCAGGCCATCATGCCCAATAATTGCTGTAACAGTTGAGCCCAGGATAGAAAGGCAGTTGAACCTTTCATGGGGAATCAGGCCTGTGAGGACGGTTTATATAAAAGACATGGCGAAATTATACGACAATATCATGAAATGCGCCGAGGAAACAGGTATCGTTGGCAAAGGCGACCTGGTTGTCATGACAGCCGGAATGCCAACAGGCCCCAAAGGTAAAACAAACATTATGAAAATTCATAGAATCGGCGACGCTGTCTATTAAACTTCATAAATATATTTCTTTTTCTATGCTACTTTGTCGTAAAAGTTAATTATAAGTACTTCAACCTTACTATCTGAGTAATCATTAAGTAATTTTTCTACTTTTATCGCTATATCATGTTCTAGAAAACTTTCTCCACATTGTTTACATACTTTTGCTGGTACATTTTTAATAATAACAATATGTCCATCAAGGTCAACAATGTGATTTATTAATTTTGAATCAAGATTACCTTTACACATCACGCAATGTTGTTCCATATCCATATCATATTTTTCCTTATAGTTATTATAGCATACAGCATCTGCGGCAATAAACATGAATGAACCCCAGGTAATTGAAATGCCGAAAGATATTTTTGAGAGAGAACAATATATGGAGAAATTCATATCAGACA
>CAZANH010000493.1:0-4590 GCA_964486515.1 uncultured Eubacteriales bacterium | reverse complement strand
AAATAAAATCAATAACAAATATGCTTATAAACCTTGAAGAAGTGCTGCTGAGTATTGCTGATAGAAATACGGATACCATACTCCCGGGTTATACTCATCTCCAAAGAGCACAGCCTGTTACCTTTGCCCATCACATTATGGCTTATTTTGAGATGTTCAAAAGGGATATCGACAGGCTTCTTGACTGTTATAAAAGGACCGATACAATGCCGCTGGGGTCGGGGGCTCTCGCAGGTACTACTTATCCTATTGACAGGCAGATGGTTGCAGAAGAACTCGGTTTTTCTTCAATTACCGCAAACAGTATTGATGCGGTAAGTGACAGGGATTTTGTACTGGAGCTCTGTTTTATCCTGTCAGTTGTTATGATGCATCTTTCCAGGTTTTGTGAGGAACTTGTCATATGGTCATCATTTGAGTTCAAATTTATTGAGATGGATGATGCTTTCAGTACGGGAAGCAGTATAATGCCTCAGAAAAAAAACTCTGATGTGGCGGAACTTGTACGTGGAAAAACAGGAAGAGTGTATGGAAATCTTATGGCGCTCCTGACAATAATGAAATCTCTGCCTCTTGCATATAACAAAGACATGCAGGAAGACAAGGAAGCCCTCTTTGATTCAATTGATACTTTAAATGCATGTCTCCCCGTTTTCACCGAAATGATATCCACAATAAAAATCAACAAAACTGAAATGTATGAAGCTGCTAAGGAAGGTTTCACAAACGCAACGGATCTGGCGGATTATCTTGTAAAAAAGGGAGTACCTTTCAGAAGTGCTCATGAAATAACAGGTAAAATCGTACTTTACTGCATAGACAATTCAAAATCATTAAACGAACTTAAGATAGATGAATACAAAACTTTTTCCGGCTTAATTGAAAATGACATTTATGATAAAATAACAGTTGAAAATTGTGTTTTAAATAGGAAACTTCCGGGAGGTCCCTCAAAAAGCACTGTTCTTGGAGCTATAAAAGAAGGAAGAAAATTTTTAAGTAAATTAAATACTTTCATTTTACAAGATTAAGCCATGCCTCATCTTCGCTGATATTAACGCTTATGTTCATTGTCTCATCCTTAAGGTCTATATTTATTCCCGATACACCTATACCATTTCTTTTAAAAGATGAAAACAATTCTTCTTTTATTCTCTCTGACAAAATTGTAAATGGGTCATTCCCTGATATCTGCCGGCTTATCCGCATATATTTCACCTCCCGACATACATTTTACACTATTTCCCATTAATTACATACTTTAATATTACAAAATTTAATTTTGGAATTGGTCCCATTGTAACTATTCAGGTTCCCCACAGATCCACATTGAAGAATAGGTAGCGAATGGCTCTTATAGGCTGTTTGTGAAGCAAAGTTAAGGAAATATATCCGACCCCTTTGCCTTAAAAATGTTGAAAAGCGGATTGAAAAATAATATTGTTTTTAAAGTTCCAGATAGGATGCAAGCTGGCCAGCGATACACACCTTTTTTTTTGATATGCTGCTTGGGGATGTCTGCCACTGCTTGCATTAATGGAACGCAATCCTACTGTTCCACTTGAAAATGATGAATCGGTAGCTGTTCCCAACTGGGTTCCTTCCAAATAGAAAGTAAAATTGGTGCCACTAGCCACAACTTTTAATTCCATCTTATCTTTCATTTCCACAGTATGGTCGAAATTTTTAATTGTTGTCCAAGATCCACTACTGAGCTTTGCAAATGTCATCCGTGTCAGTATTTCCTTATTTATATATTTACTTTGTTTACATTCTGTCTGTTTTATTAAAATCCTGCCTTTTGATGGTATCTGTTTCTGGCGCATAGCTGTCTTAATGTATATAATGCGCCATTGCATATACCTGCTGTTCCTATTTTGTCGCTGTGTATATCGTTCCTTTACCAGTTTAAGGCCTGAAAGGAACTGACTGAAGCTACAGTCTCAAATAAGGTGACAGGGAACAGTATGCGAAAACCAATGTCTACGATAATGGAAGAATGTATTATGATGAGTGATTCACTTCTTGTTCAAAAAGTTGTACGATTTCCCGGGGTGCAAAAGTAAAAACACCTGTTTTTTCATCTGACAAAGCTTTACATACCTTAGATGTGTAAAATTTTTCCATTGTATGCTCATAGTCCCAACTATATTTATGCGATATTTCGTGTACAACCAGCCTTATCAGTGATGTATCATCATTCTTCATATCTATATTCCTCCACATAATAGCTTTTCACAAACTTTAACGCTTTAATACCCTTATCTGTAATAAAGCAATATTGGTCATTTGGCTTTGAAAATTGGAGTTGATATAAGAGAGCATTTTTTACATCTGCATTCACTCTGTTCTTTGCGAGCAGCTCCATATAATCATCAACAGCTCTAGCAACATCATCATCTGCTATATTACCATATACTATATCATGTTCAGTGTTAAGTGCAGGTTCTAACGTTCCTCTGTTCTTCACAATAAAATCAAGCCATTCCTCGGTATAACCATCAAAGGCAAGTATATTTAAATCCAGACTACTAAAATCAATATCATAGACCGTTACAATAGGATTTATATCCATTGCATTATTCAAAATTTTGGCAGTTGCCACACGTCTTATAGCCCATCTTTCAGCTTGTTCTTTTAATGTTGTAACATAAAAGCCTTTACCAAAATCCAAATTAAATCTCCCAAGATTTATATCCGGTATTTTAATTTCAATATATGAACCGTGATAAAGAAACATATTAAAACACTCCTTTAGCTGTTAGCACTTCTTGTATTTCTTGTAAAATGTAACTAGCGCTTAGAGTATGTGTAACATCGTAGTTTTGCACATATAGCCTCCAAATGCCACATTCTTTCAGCATATTATAGGCAAGTGCCTTATTTTTATTAAAAAATCTGCTTGATACAATCTCAACAAGCCAGACCATATATTCCATAATATCATCACTAATATTTTGTTTCTTATTTTCTGACGTAGTAATTTCAGTTGTACTGAATTGTTTCATAATAACCTCCATTCCACCGTCGCTGCCGGCAAATATTAATATAAAACAGATGTTGCAATCTCTATTATTTTAATTTAATTACAACACTTTGTGACCTTATGTTATTATACTCCATGAATTACATATTTTCAATAATATAAAATTAGCAAAATATTGCAACTTATTCTGTTATAAGCTATAAAAATGATTTCACCGCAAAGAAAGGAGGCGCTTTTATATCCCCTATTCGACGTAAAACAGTATAGCCGCGTCTTTATCCAACAGGTAGGGAAAAGCAGCCTTTATCCTTTGCAAATACGCTGTTATGTCCATCGTCTGCATTGGTGAGCCTGGTAAATTCCCCGGGAAGCTTGAGTAAAATATCAGCTTTTGACTTCCGTATCTCTTTACCAATATCAGCCACCAGAAGATAATTTCTCTCGTCAGTACCTTCGCGCAAGACTGCTTTAACCCCCCGACAGCCCTCTACCGGGATCTCCCGGCATTTTCCATCTTTTATGTAACCGAAGGTTTTATCATGGTCTTCTCCTGTCCTAAGAAGAAACCCCGTATCAAAAAGAGTGCTGTTTTTATCTGCCGCATGAAGTTCCCTTATACAGGTGCAGCAAACTTCGTCGGCGTAAATATGTCCTGTATCCTTAACAGCTCTTCGTATCTGTATCTCCGGGTTCCCGGCCGGTACAGGGATATGGGGTCTCTACCATAGAGCTTTACTACACTTAGGCATTCATCAACATTCAACCAGCCGCTGTCAAAGTCAATCTGCTCCTCCATGCTGCCACATCCCTTTACATCCATAATACTGCCATCGGTATGGTATGTTCGTGTATTCCCATTGAAAAGATCATTGGGGATTTGAAGAAATAATGCAAGAACATTTTTAAGTTAAAACAAATCTGAATGTGTACCTGTCCTGATAAGTGTAAGCACCAACACATCATCTTCTATAAGGTACACAAGCAGCCAATCAGGTTGTATATGGCACTCATGGTGTCTAATCCACTTTCCAGATAAACTGTGATCTTGGTATTTCTCAGGTAGTTTCTCTCCTGCAAGCAACATTTCAACAATGGCATTCATCTTTGAAATATCAAGATTACGTTTTACACATTGCTTTAAATCTTTTTTGAATCTGTTTAAAAAAACAAGGTTATATTTTTTCATCAGCCATTACCTCATCAAACGCATCCATGAAACTTGAATATCGCTTGGTTTTTGGGTCATGACTGAGCTTTTCAGCTTCCAACATGGCCTCGATAGTTTCAATATTAGGAGTCTTTACTGAAAGCTCAAAAGGAATACGTCCCTCTTTAACAACTGTTTTTGCAAATATTGTCATTGCTGTTCCCATTGACATACCAATTTCGTTGCAAAAGTGATTAAATTGTTTTTTTAATTCTTCGTCCATGCGTATTGTTATATTTGTAGTTGCCATAACATGCACCTCTTTTCACTTGCATTATAATATATTATACGTGCTTTTGTCAATTTATATTGAATATTAGAGCATAAATAAATAGATAAATTACAGGGTATAACATATTATTATTGTAAACAAGGAGTGATTTTTGCATCATATTAT
>CAZANH010000492.1:0-3132 GCA_964486515.1 uncultured Eubacteriales bacterium | reverse complement strand
TACTCTTATTTGTTTAATTTTCAGTTCTCCATAAAGCACTTTAAGCGCCATGAAGCCCGAAGCTTTTTCAAATACGCCCCAACCCGAATCCAGAGACCAGAAACATTTAAAACCGCTTTCAGGTATTATGACAGGGTTAAAGCCAATCATACCCTTCACCATGTCGAATTCAAATCCGCTGAAAGCATTCAGCAGTGCATAGCTGGCCATGGAACGGGCGTAATTGCTGCCGCATTCAAATTCATTCCACGGGTTTCTTTTCTCACCATCATATCTGTCCCTCACAGCCTTTACTATTTCCAGACCCTGTTCTATAAGCCCCTCCTGGATCATATGGCAGGAAACCTGATACTCAGTTCCGCTCCAAGGCTCTTCTGAATAAGGTGCCGGAACTACAGGCTTGTATTTCCCTTGGGGCCAATCGGTAATTACTGCTCCGGCTTCGTCGTTCATAGCATAGAGACGGCAGGGATTAAAAAAGTTTCTGAAGCTCTTTTTAAAATTATATTTATATATGGAACTCAGTGCTTTTTTTACCTGCCTATTGTCGAAAATTTCCCCCAATCCACAGAGATTGGCATGCCATTGTGCCAACACCTGATCGATGTTGCAACCCTCACCTATCTGATATTTTATCTCACCTGCTTCATCATTCCAATAGGCAGCATGGACATCCTGTCGATGTATTGTTTGACTGGAGGTGCTATACTTGTCAAGAATGGTTTTATCCTTTAAATCAATTAGCTGCTGATAATATTCTCCGTTAAAAAGCTTGTCGTCAGCCCACTTTTTACCTTTTGCAAACAACGTCCTATAAAGCTGAGCTTTTACATTATCGCCTAGATGCTCTGCCATCTCGGAACCTGCCTTAAGTGCTGCAAGATAAAAGCCCGTAAGCCAGGAATTAGGTCCAAACAGCTCCATATCAAGGGTGTGATGCTGCCTGCCCTCCAGTACACCATCCATATCCGCATCCCACTTGTCTTCATTTGTAGGAGCCCAGGCAAACTCAATGCTCTTGCTTATGGCATTCCAGTTAGATTTCAGCCATTCGGTGTCTCCTGATATCTTCCAATCCCTGTAGGCTTTAATTACTCCGCCAAACTGACCGTCTGCACAGGGTCTGAAGCCTGAAAGCTCTCTCCCAAGTGGAAGCTGGAGTCTGAAGGCCATACCGCCGTCCTCTCTTTGATTGTATTTGAAATCCAGATCCCTCATTGAGCGCTCCAGCTTTGGAAACAGGAAGGGCAGAGCATATGCATAATTCCAGACATGAGTACAGGAGCCTTCACAGCAGCCGCTGTCACATTTACAGCCTTCAAAACCATAGAAAGAGCCATCCTCCAGACTTAAGCAGGTAGGCGTTTTCAGTATGGAGATATTTGCTGATATGGCATCTATTACCTCATGCGGAAGGGTTGATGAAAACAACGCATTTTTAAAAGTAAAGGTTTCTTCAAAAAGCCGTTTCCAGTTTTTCAGGCTGTAAACTGCTGATGACACCGAATCTTCAAACATTGTTGAATAAAAATTTTTCCAGGTCTTCTTTTTTTCAGTACTACAGCAATTAGTGTCACCTTCACATTTTTCTGGTTTCCAATAATTGGTGCAATTAGGAAAGCTCCATGAGAGAACAAACCTTACACTTCCTTTTTCTCCGGGCTTAAGGGCTATATGAGCAGCCAGTGTTGATTTTGAATTGTAATAGGGCTCAGCGATGTAGGTCCTATTCTTGAGTTTTCCCGGAGCAGTAAAATCTCTCCAGAATATCCCCAGACTGTCAAACCATTTGCCTCTGTACCAGTACTCCTGCCAGCTAACATCCTTAGCATCACAGGCGATACACATATTACCATACTCAAGACTTTCCTTTTCCAGATTTAATGCTGAAGATTCAATTACATGCAGATTATCCTGCTGTCTATACGCGTTGTATGGAATTCCATTTTTAAAGAAATTATTAAGGGAAAGCGCCAATGTATATGTCACTTCTTTATCAAGGGTATTCTCCACATCGATCTCAAAAAAAGCAGCAGGTATGCTGGAATCTGCATCATTGGAAGGAATAAAGGGATTGAAGGCATTCATCACAACTCTGCCGGGAAAAGACTCATCTATAAAATTTAATGTGGCAAAGGGAAATTCTCCTTTAAAAATGACTTCTTTAAAGTGCGGAACGCCGGCCATGGTAGCTATTTGGGGTCCAAAGCCAAAGCCTGTAAACCCTCTTCCGTTTAAAACACCTGAGTAGGGTGGGTGCAAATCACCGTTCAATACTCTGGCATCCAACACCCGTCCATCAGCTTCAGCTTTAATAGCAAAATGGCTTAGCTCACCGTCCGACCCTTTGTTTGGTTTGTTGAAAATTTCCCAATCAATAAGCCGTCCATTGCCAGCCAGCCCTAAGCAGCCTGTTCCTATTCCGCCAAGAGGAAAGGAAATTTCATTTGTTTTAGACCCTTTGTAAGTAAAGTTTTTCATATTACACCTCATCAGAATAATTATCGTGTACGTACACGATAATTATTATAACACTTTCTACTGCACATGTAAATAGGGTCTAAAAAAACATCTTTGAACTTTTGAATCAATAAACCTTTTACATCCTTATTCAGTTTATTGCAAAATATATTTCGCTGTCTATAAGTTGCACAATTCTTCCATGTAACATCTTTCGTGCAACTTATATATGTATAATGCACATAGTTGGCCCAAAATATATCCAATGAACAGCTATATAACCTCAAGATAATCTTTTCCCGGCAGTTTTGGCAATGTAGGAGACGGCAGAGTCTGATACCAGTATGCGACAGATGAAATATCATCCTGAAGTGGTAAATACCTGCCTCCGCTTTGCCAGCCCAAAGCCTGAATTGTTATCTTAATATCCTTTTCAAATCTTATAGGATCTGCAATATGCCAGCGGTACATTCCAAATCTCATTTGAGACTGATAAAGTCCATCGGGTTTGATTATTTGATGCAATCCGGCATATGGAGTTGAAAAGTACTCATACTGTTTTGTTTGCTTGTTTTCAAAATTGTATGAGCCGCAGAAGTAATCCTCTGTTCCTGTACCACAGATAGTTGGGTATTCCTTATCGCCATCAAGATAGAATTTGATTTCTCCTTC
>CAZANH010000491.1:0-15648 GCA_964486515.1 uncultured Eubacteriales bacterium | reverse complement strand
CTGTGTTTTCATACGGATTTGCCTATTTTGCTTATATTAAGATATTATATTCCTGGTAAAAAGGTAGCAAGACGGCTGCATCCTTAAAAACATACATTTACTATATCAATGTTTTGTGTGATTGGTAAATTACTTTCTCTGTTAATTTTGTTATTAGTTGAATATCCATTATACCTTCCTCTTTTGATATATATAAAATATATTCAATATTCCCTTTTGGGCCTTTTATCGGAGAAAAAGTTATACCCCTTATCTTTAAACTCGACTCGACAGCAAACTGGCAAATCCCCATAACAACTTCCTTATGAGTCTCTTCACTGAGTACTACCCCATGCCTTCCAACTTTATCTCTTCCTGCTTCAAATTGAGGCTTTATAAGACAGACTATTTCACCATTCGTTTTTAAAAGATTAATTACTGCCGGAATTATTTTTTTTAATGATATGAAAGATACATCAATAGTACAAAAATCTGTTTTATACGGTATATCCTCGGGTTTTAAATATCTTGCATTAGTCCTTTCCATACAAACAACCCGCTTATTATTCCTCAATTTCCAGTCAAACTGCCCATACCCCACATCAACAGCTATAACCGTATCAGCACCGTATTTTAGCATACAGTCAGTAAACCCTCCTGTAGATGCACCTATATCTATAACTTTTTTCCCTTTCAAATCTATATTAAAATCCTTAAGCCCTTTTTCAAGTTTCAATCCTCCCCTGCTTACATAAGGATTGCCATCTCCTTTAATCTCAATCGTGCTTTTTTCAGGAATCCTTTTCCCGGGCTTATCTTCACGGCAGTTATCCACAAAAATATTTCCTGACATTACTGCTCTTTTTGCCTTTTCTCTGCTTTCGTATAAACCCCTTTTTACCAGAATCACATCAAGCCTGTCTTTTACCAATTTGACCTCCGGTTATTTCCGGACTGCTTTTCATTATCAACCTCTTGGATAAAAATATCATTATTTTTTCTGCAAGTGTCTGAGCATCCAGTCCAAATTTTTTCATTAAATCACTTCTTGCTCCGTGCACTATAGGTTCATCCGGTAAACCAAAATTTACTACCTCCGCCTTAGCTTTTCTTCTGAAAAGCATTCCGGAGACTATACTGCCAAATCCTCCAATTACAGTATTATCTTCCAATGTAGCAATATTCCCTGTTTTTATTACTGATTGATAAATAAGCTCTTCATCCAATGGTTTTATAAATCTTGCATTTATAACCTCTGCAGATATACCCCTTTCTTTAAGAATCTTACTTGTTTCCAAGGCCGTCTCAACCATACTTCCCAATACAGCTATTGTTATATCTTGTCCCACTTCATGAATAATTCCTTTTCCGTAATATACTTTTGGAATCTCGTCTCCCATAATGGCTCTTCCCCTTGGATACCTTACTGCAACAGGTCCGTTGTGCTCCAATACAGCATAATCAAGCATTGCTTCAAGCTCTTTTCCATTGGATGGTGCCATTACAGTCATATTGGGAATATGGCTCATATATGATAAATCATAAAGCCCTTGATGTGTCTCTCCATCTTCTCCAACTATACCTGCTCTGTCAATAGCAAATACTACATGAAGATTTTGTAATGCAACATCATGTAATACCTGGTCATATGCACGTTGTAAAAATGTAGAATATATTGCCACAACCGGGATTAATCCATTGCTTGCCATACCGGCAGCCAGAGTCACCGCATGCTGCTCTGCAATACCTACATCAAAAAACCTTTTCTTGTATTTTTCAAGAAAAGGACTAAGGCCTGTGCTCTGAGTCATAGCCGCTGTTATAGCAACAATATTTTCGTTTTTATCTGCAAGATTTGTTAAATAATTACCAAATAATTCAGAATAGGTTGTATAATACTTTTTCTTAGCTTCACCTGTTTCAATTTTAAACGAAGAAACTCCATGAAACTTAAATGGTTTTTTTTCTGCAAAACTGTACCCTTTGCCTTTTATCGTACATGTATGGATAAGTACAGGGCCTTTAAGATTTCTAGCCCTTGAAAAAACTTTTATTAACTCTTCTATATTATGTCCGTCAATAGGCCCCAAGTATTTAAATCCAAGTTCTTCAAAAATTATACCCGGCATAATTAAGTATTTTATGGCTTCCTTAGCCCTTTCTATGGCTTTTATAGCACTCTTTCCTATTGCAGGAATCATCTTCAGTAAATTGTCCATATCTTCCTTTGCCTTGGTATAGAATGGATCTGTCCTTATTTTGCTCAAATATCTTGACAACCCACCTACATTTTTTGAAATTGACATTTCATTGTCGTTTATAATGACAATAAAATCATTCAGTGCTCTTCCTGCATCATTCAAAGCTTCAAATGACATTCCGCCGGTTAAAGCACCGTCTCCTATAACTGCGGCAACCGAATATTTTTCTTTTTTTATATCTCGTGCACGTGCTATACCAAGTGCAGCTGAAATTGACGTACTGCTGTGCCCCGTATTAAAGCAATCCTGTGGGCTTTCAGATACCTTTGGAAAACCAGAAAGCCCATCAATTTTTCTCAATGAATCAAATTCTTCCTTTCTTCCTGTTATAATTTTATGTATATATGCCTGATGGCCCACATCCCATACTATTTTATCCTGCGAAATATCAAACACTTTATGAAGTGCCAGTGTCAGTTCTATTACCCCTAAATTTGAAGCAAGGTGTCCACCTGTTTTTGCTATGTTTTTTATAAGGAAATCTCTTATTTCACCTGCAAGCTGCTTAAGCTGATTTATATCAAGTTTTTTTAAATCAACTTCTGAATTTATATTCTTTAATATATTATCCAAGTTAATACCTCCGTAAATTATGCAATTTCTATCATATGCTTATTATTAATTTATAATTTCAAAATTATAATATTAACTCTATATACAAAAAAACTTTTTTAATTTTCAAAAATTTTTTACATAATATATGATTAATTCACATATCCTAAATAAACATACGTGAATAATTGTAGGTGGTAATATATCAAGTAAATTTTGCGGCTTAGGTCAGGCAGGTTTTCCCTAGAATTTACCGAGCTGTTGCCAGTCCGGCAGTTTCCTTTTAAAAATTCAACCATAATGTTACCATTAATGGGGCCTGATTACCACTGAGTCCACATTTCAATCCTTGATATATTTCATGATAGAACAGTCTAGGGGTTTTCCCCTGCAATCTTATCGACACCTAGCCTTTTTTGCAAAACATGTTTCACATAGCAATAATATACATGTGTCGGCCAACACTTACATATCCGATCCATGTTCCACATGTCTCACTCAAGGCAGGCTACACTGTTCACAGCTTCACATATGAAACCGCATAACAGGTTCAATCCCTTCTCGTAGTATGAACATAATCCTTTCGGAAAATGAACTTTCCACAAGTAAAGGGTCTCCACGGAAAAGGGGTCTACGCCTGCATGCCATTACAGATCGCCCCTGGTCCTTAACTCCCAGCATCAGCCCACCACTGGGCGTAACAAGCCAACACAAGGAACTTCATCGATGTGCCCTTTTACGGATTTTTAGGCCCGTCCTCGGAATCGACAGAATTGACTAGAATACTGCACCACCCCGTTTATCTAAATATTTAATTATCACAGATAAGAATTATAACATATTTAAAACAAATATTAAAGATTAATTTTAAATTATTTTTCCCTATTTAACATGTAAATTGCAAGCCTGTTAAGAAATTTACCAATATTCCCGAAATATTTGAGAGATAGTATTGCTTTATTTGTTGCATCTTCGAGCATTATTTCCGACTTTTTAATTCCGTATAACGATACATAGGTAGCTTTTTCCTTTACAGAATCACTGCCAACAGGCTTTCCCATATTTTTAAACGTACCCTTAACATCAAGTATATCATCCTTAATTTGAAAGGCAAGCCCTAAATATTCACCGTATTGTTCCAAATATTCAATCTCTTTTTCCGATGCTTCCTGTATAATGGCTGAAGATACAATTGAAGCTTTAATTAAAGCACCTGTTTTACATTGATGCATTCCTTTCAATAATTCTTCAGTTGGCATTTTTCCCTCATATTCCAAATCCATAATCTGGCCCTTAATCATTCCCTTTATACCTGAAGCCTTTGCTATTTCCTCCATTGCCTTTACTTTTGCTATTCCCTTTTTTGTATTATTTTCGTTAAAACTTTCCATACATGACCTTAACATAATTTCAAATGCAGTATTTAAAAGAGAATCCCCTGCCAATACAGCCATACCTTCACCAAAAACCTTGTGGTTTGAGGGTTTGCCTCTTCTGTAATCATCATTATCCATAGCCGGGAGATCATCATGAATCAAAGAATATGTATGTATCATTTCAATACCACATGCAAAAGGCAGTATGTCTTCAAGTTTTCCTTCAAAAATTTCATTCACTGCAACTGCCATAACAGGCCTTAATCTCTTTCCTCCAGCAGACAGGCTGTAATTCATAATTTCATAAATTTTACTGTCACAATTTAATGTTGGTAGAATATAAGTTTTCAGTGCTTTTTCAATCTTTAATAAAAAGTTTTCATATTTACTTTTATAATCCAATTATTATACCTCCGAAAATTCCTTTTCAGTTGTACTCCCATCACTGTTTTCTATAATGACACTTATTTTTCTCTCAACCTCATCAAGTTTCTTGCTAAGATATTTTGAAAGTTTTATACCTTTCTGGAAATATTCCAGTGAATCATCAAGCGGAAGTTCTCCAACCTCAAGTTTTTCAATAATCTTTTCTAGTTCAGACATAGCTTCTTCAAAGCTTTTATTCTTTTCCATCAATATTCAGCCCCATTTCATTAATTTCATAAACTTTGCATTTCAATTCTCCATCCATAAGCGTTATATCCAATTTATCATCAATACGTACTTCTTTAACAGATTTTACAATTTTGCCCCATTCAAGCCTGACAAAACCATAACCCCTTTTAATAATTTTATATGGACTTAATGACTCTAGCTTTTGTTTAATGAGCCTTAATTTATTATCATATTTATCTGTCCCGGTTTGAATTGCTTTGAATAACATTCTTGTAATATTATCAAGCCTTATTCTCTCCTGATTAATTCTGTTTAATGGTTGTTTGAAAACAATACTGTTAACTATTTTATCATATTTTAACCTTTTTATATTCAAATTCTTCTGTAATAAATTTTTAAGCCTTATATTCATATTTTTTATCTGCTGCAGCAAAATACTTTTTTCAGGTACTGCAAGTTCTGCTGCAGCGGATGGAGTTGGTGCCCTTACATCAGCCACAAAATCCGATATTGTATAATCGGTTTCATGTCCCACTGCTGAGATTACAGGAATTCTCGAATTATAGATACTTCTGGCAACAATCTCCTCATTGAATGCCCATAGTTCCTCAAGTGACCCCCCACCTCTAGCAATAATTATCTCATCTACACAATCAAGCCTGTTGAACTTATCTATGGCTTCTGCTATCTGTTTTGAAGCAATTTCACCCTGTACTTGAACAGGGATAATTTTTATATTTACGTTTCTGAATCTCCTGTCAATGACATTAATTATATCCCGTATAACTGCTCCTGTTAATGAGGTCACAACACCAATTGATTCAGGAATAAACGGTAATTTTTTTTTAATCTCGGCTCTAAACAATCCCTCGCCTTCAAGTTTCTTTTTAAGCTGCTCAAAAGCAATATGAAGCTTTCCTATACCATCGGGCTGCATCTCTTCGGCATAAAGCTGGTATTGCCCATCTCTTTCATATATTGATACATATCCGTTTATAATAACCTTCATACCGTTTTCAGGTTCAAATTTCATACCTGCTGCCTTTGTTCTGAACATTACACATCTTATAACGGAATTCTCATCCTTCAAAGTAAAATACATATGACCTGAATAGTGCCTTTTAAAATTTGACAATTCTCCCCTGATCCATAGATTTGAAAGTAATTTGTCCGTAGAAAGCATTTTTTTTAGATATTTATTTATTTCAGATACGGTAAGAATATATTCCATTTTTTATTGTTCCTTTTTTTTGTCAAGTTTACTTAAAACTCCATTTATAAAAGCTCCGGATTCCTCGCTGCCATATTTTTTTGCAAGTTCGACCGCTTCATTTACAGATACATTAAAAGGAATATCATCCCTGAATAAAATCTCGTATATACTAAGCCTGAAAATTGAAAGATCTACTCTTGAAAGCCTGTCTATTTTCCATCTTCTCAGGTTCTTTTCTACAAGATTATCTATCATTTCAAGATTGGCAAATACACCGTTAACAACATCAAGTATATAGTTTCCGTCTTTTTCTGACATGCCATATTCTTCAAGGGCTGTCCTTATTTGTTCTTCTTTTTGTCCTTTCTGCAACTCAAGCTGGTATAATAGCTTCATTACATTCTCTCTGGCAGCTCTCCTGCTCATATTTATTTCCTCCGGCTATCAAATATATCTTCTATTCTTGTTTGTATATTTCTTTTTTATATGCTCCCTGTGCTATGTTTTCTACAAATACTTCTACACTGTTTACTTTAATACCTGAGTTTTCTTCTACCGACTCTTTTACTGCCTCCTGTATCTGCTGCGAAAGAGAAGGTATGTTTATTTCCGGTAAAACAATAAGTCTGATAACAACAGCTACTGTATCTTCTATCTTTTTTATAACAGCTCTTGTATCTCTTACACCATTCATTTTACTTGTAACTGTAAGAGCAATACTTTCTATGGAGTCAAGTGAAATCTTTATCTCTCCGAAATCAGTTAATTTGCTGACATACTGCAGTTCCTTCTTTTTCCTGAACCCTGAAACAATAAATATAAAACCTGTAATAAAAAAGAATAATGCCACTATTACAGTAAGCACTGCTCCTGTTGTATCTGCCAGCAGATTATTTAAAATATAATTATAAACCTCCCAAATAAAATTATGACTGAACGCCATAATAATAAACAATGCAGATAACACCATGATACAAAGAGCATAAACAGTTAAAACAATTCTATAAAATATCTTCAAGCTTGTCCACCTTCCATTCCGCCTATAATAATTGTTACATAGCTCCTGATAATAAATGTTACAAAATTATTATAAGCAACAATTTTTTATTCCTTATATTCTTCACTGTTTTCATTTTCAACTTTTTCTTTTATTTTATCATTTACTATTTCTTTTTCTTTCTCTATATTTACACCCTGTACATGTATATTTACTTCAGCCACACTAAGCCCGGTCATGTTTTCAACGGATTTTTTTACATTCTCCTGTATATTCCATGATACGTCAGGTATACGAGAACCATAGTCAACTATAACATATAAATTGATTTTTGCTTCTGTTTCATTTACTTCTACTTTTACTCCTTTTGAAAGATTTTTTCGTCCCAAAGCTTCAGCTATACCACCTGCTATTCCTCCACTCATGGTACATACTCCAGGGACTTCTATTGCAGCAATACCCGCTATAATAGCAACTACTTCATCATTTATTTTAACTGTTCCTATGTCTTTCATCTGTTCGATTCTGTTTAATTCATCCACGATATCACCTCCTGATGTATTACTGTACAGTATTGCAATAACACCAAAATTAATTATATCATTTTAATATTACACATACAACATATTTTGGTTTTTTTGAGGCATGCGGAATTTTAATAAATATTTTTTATATGGATTTCCTGCATTTCAACATTTGCATGTCTCACTGCAATATCTGCTATTTGCGCTGTCTGAGCCGAACTAAGGCTTACCGTTTTTATAATTATATCAAGGCTTCCATCATCTCCAAATACTGCCAAACAATCTTTAAAGCCTCTTTCCTTTACAAGTGTTTCTATTTGCTGCTCTTTATGAGAATAGTCCAATAACTCCATCATTCTGTCATACGCTTCTTTTTTTACTGTTTTATCAGCATTTGAATCTTCGGTTATTTCTTTTAAAACTTCTGAATTTTTACTTAATAATACTTCCCTGTCAAGTTTAGCCTGCGCAAAAAACCCATTCGCTTCAGTAGATGCTTCCTCAATTTCCCTAATTTCAATCGCATCATTATCTTCGGATTCTTTATCTGCTCCTATTTCCTCATTATCCACGTAAACCGCATCACCAAGTTTTTTTGTTTCTTTTTCAGCATTTAAGATGCTGTTTCTTTTATAACTATACTGTAAATAACCTGCTGCAATTATCATTATAACTAATACTGTAACAATAATTTGTTTTTTCCTGATACCAGTCATAAAAATCACCCCTGTTTTTTTATTATTTTACTTTTATATATTTATGTGCATTATTCCTTAGTTATGTTTCTTAGGAATAACGGAATAATAACACCCGATTTTGAAGGGAGGAATTTTTTGATAGTACAAGGCGGAGGATTGAGTAATACTGTCGTATTGCGATTGACGACAACATAGCAATATCGGAAAATAACCGCTTCAAAGATGGGAAGTTATTATTTTGTCATTCCTTAATAAAACACACGTATCTATTTGCTTTTAAATACCTGTATTCGATGTACAGGTATATCAACAAGTACCTGTACCGCTTTTGTAAGTTTCTCTTTTACCTGGGGGTTATCCCCACCCTTTGCCACAACGATAACCCCTTTTATTACAGGCTGCAGGTCCTTTATTACTACTGGTGTTTTACATCCATCTGTTTTTTCATAATAAACTATTTCACTTTCATAATCATGCTGGTCGACATTTCTTGTACCCCCTCCGGTATCTTTTTCCTGTGTACTGCTGTCACTTTTTTTCAAATCAACAGCCGGTACTATTTCTGCACCTGATACATAAGTTATCATTACATCCACTTCTCCAGCACCATCTATTTTTGATAAAATTGATTTCATTTTTATCTCTATATGGTCATAAACTCCATTTGATGATAAAACATCTTCAGCCTCTTGCCCTTTATCTTTCAATTCTTCAAAGGTTACTTTTTTGTTTCCATCATTCTTTTTAAAAAAGGTTCCTCCCGCTATTAAAATAATTATACCTACAATTATTACTATTATTGTATTTTCAACAAGCCTTTTCCTATTTCCCCCACCTGCATATTTTTTAAAGATATCCGACAGTTTTTTTATTGTTTTTTTCCCATCACCCATTTTATCAACTCCCCTTTATGGATATTATTATATCTTTATTATCAATATCAAAAAGCTCAGCAAGCTTTCGCTCTGTTTCCTTAATATATTGCCATTTATTTTCTTCAGGTTTTTCATTCATGTCAATATTTTTTTCTATACCTGGTTCTATTTTTTCAATCACAACAGGTTCAACAGGTTTTATTTTATTACTTTTATCTTCAATAATAATATCAAGATATATTTTTCTTATTATTCCAAATGATACCGACTCATGATTTTCATTTATTATTACGTCTGCATTCACATATACACTATTATCTATTTCTTGTACGACATTTTCTATGTGTTTTTTTATATTTGCCCTGTATACCTTTATTACTTGTTTTATCTGCTTTTCATCAAGGCTGCCACTGTTTTGTTTTATTTCCTGTATATTAAGAAACCTTTCGTTAATAATACTATAGTCCTTTTGTGTTATTCCTTTTCCAATGACATCAATAACAGGATTCATTATTACAGCAAGTATTATAAAGCCTGAGACAACATTAATGAATTTTTTTGTCTTACCTGAGGGTAACATAATTTCTATAATCACCATGATTACGGTTACAGTAACAATATTGCCTATCCAATCTTTCAAAAATTCCAACATTCAACCACAGCTTTCATCTTATCATCGTACTTAAATTTCCGGCTCCTATAATGGCCGAAACAGATATCAAAAACATAAACGCCACTGCAAATACAATTCCAAATACAAGTACAATGGAATTTGCCACATCGTTGATACAATTTGTAATACGTTTTTCTGAAAGAGGTTCAACTATGGCACATGTGAGCTTATATAACAATATCATTGCCAATATCTTCAATAAAGGTACCAGGCATATGACAATAATACCTATCATTACTGCAGTCCCAGCCGCATTTTTTATAAGAAGCGTACAGCCAATAACAGTATCTGTAGCATCAGCCAGGTAGTTTCCCACTACAGGTATAAAACCTATTGCAAATTTTGCTGTTTTACCTGTTATTCCATCAGCAACCCCGCCAAGCGATCCTTGAATTGTTACAATTCCTATAAAAATTGTTAATATTAATCCCAAGAATGTAACAATAATTTGTTTTAAAAGTTTTGCCAGCCTGGATAATTGTATTTTTTCTGAAATATTGTTAACAATTGCAAGGCCTGTAGCAAGTATTACTACAGGCATAAATGTATTTTTTATAACTGATGCCGATACTTCTGTAATCATTATTAAAAACGGCTGCAGTACACCACCTGTTACAAAATTTCCCCCTGAAACCAGAAGCGCAATAAGAAGAGGAAGGGTTGCATACATAAAACCTACCATATCGTCAATTATATCCATACCAAGCTGCATTACCATACCAAAACCAAATACGATCAATGTTACAATAACAGTATAGCATGCGAAAAAAGCAATTTCACCCGTACTTCCATTCAGGAATGATGCTTGAAGGTTTTTAAGAATAGCACAAAATATCGCTATGACTAAAACTGTTACAAGTATATATATATTTTCATATATTTCACAAAAAAGATACTTCAGTATTTTATTTAATATTCCCGGAGCATTAAAATCATACTTTCCTTTTGCAATATCCTTTATAATACTCTTTGGGTCATAATCTTCAATTATTTTTTTTATATCGCTTCCTGCATATTTGTCAAGCTGTTTCTCTATCTCTTTTATATCAACCGAATTAGCCTGTTCATCAATTATAATATCAGGGCTTAAAATTCCATTACTGTCATTTTCCGCATAAACACTTCCTGCTGCTGTAATAATAAAAATCATTGCTGATAGTGTTATAGTAACAATATTTATTTTTTATCCCCCCCATCCCTCAAAATTTATGGCATAATATCTGTAATCAATTCCAAAAATGATGTTACGAGTGGTGCTGCAATTACTATAATTATTACTTTTCCTGCAAGTTCAATTCTTGTAGCCATTGAGGATTCTCCCGCATCTCTGCAAATATCGGCCGCAAATTCGGCAATGTATGCTATACCTGTAATCTTTAAGAGTATGCTTATATATAAAGAATCAATACCAAATTCCCTGGAATATTTTAAAAAAAGTTCAACAACAGAAGATATTTTACCTGCAATAATTAAAAATACGACAACCCCTGTAAGTATACTCACCTGTATTGCAAGTTCAGGCCTTTGTTCCTTCAAAATTACTATTATTACAACTGTAAGTATGCACAAACCAGCAATTTGTACAATATCCATAATAGTCCACCTTTAATTAATCAATTCAGAAGTCAAACAATGTTCTTACCGTATCAAACAGGTTCACAATCTCTTTGATAATCATTAACAGTACAACAATCAATCCTGCAAGTGTAGTCATCATGGCCAGTTCCTCACGTTCCGATTTTTTCAGCACTGCGTTGATTACAGATACAAGTACCCCAATTGCTGCTATTCTGAATATAAGTTCAATTCCCATAAATACTTTTCTCCTCAATTGCTTATCGTTTTAAAACAGTAAAATAACTATGGCAAAACCACAAAGTACCCCCAGCCATCCATACATCCCTTCATTTTTCTTTCTGGCCTCCTCAGCCTTTTTTTCCTGAACATTCAGCTGATTTTCAAGCAAGGCTATGTTCTTTACCTGTCCTTCCTTATCTGACTTTCCCAACATCTTGCCAAAAGATATCAATATACTCCCATCCTCTTGATTTAATGATGTCAACCTGATATTTTCCTTTATGGCCTGTTCCCATGCTAACGAAACATTCATTCCCTTCCCTTTTTTTAATAATTTTACACATTCTATCAAAAACACTTTTGTTTTACTTTTTGATGCCTTGCCAATTTTAATGAATGCATCTTCAAGCAGGTTTTGCATATAAACTATTTCATTCTCAAGCATTTTAAGCATAACCTGCAGTTCTCGTATTTCCTGAGGCCTCTTTGAATAACTTATTGAAAAAACAAATCCTAAAAAACTGCATGCTGTTATCACAATAAGACTTCCAATTATTTTAAACAGCATTTTCAATCCTCTCTTTAACAGTAATACCGTCCACTATTTCCTCAACAGTTCCGGGTCCTTTTTTTTTGCTTAATACAATATATTTCTGAAAAACATTGTTTTGTATCATTTTCAATACCTCCTGCCTGCTTTTTAATTCCGATATGTTATATCCGTGAGCCGAAGCAATGATTTTAACACCTGCATTAACCACCTTCATAATTGCTTCCGTATCTCCATAACTTCCAATTTCATCCGTTATTATCACTTTTGGAGACATTGCACGCAAAAGCATTTCCATACCTATTTTTTTTGGGCAGCCATCCATTACATCCGTTCTGATACCTACGTCATTTTGAGGAATCCCCCTGTAACATGCTGCAATTTCAGATCTCTCATCAACTATTCCTGTTTTAATCCCTTTAAAATCATATTCCTTTATTCCATCACTTAATACTCTTGCCATATCACGAAGCAATGTGGTTTTTCCGCACTGCGGCGGCGATACTATCATCGTGTTGTAAATATCATTGTTACCGCTTATAACATTCTTAATTATCTTATTGGAACACCCTTTTACTTCCCTTGATATTCTTAAATTCATACCTGATATGTCTTTTATGTTGGTAATTTTTTCGTTTTCAAGTACTACTCTTCCGGTTATACCAACCCTGTGCCCACCTTTTAAAGTAATATACCCGTTTTTTATTTCATCCTGATATGCGTATAAAGAAAAACGGCTCATCAGTTCAAGCGCTTTCATTATTTCATCCTGTTTTACAGTAAATGCCCTATCTGCAGTTTCGGCAGGTTTTCCGCTTATGCTGTCTATGAAAAATTCATTTTGGGAAGTAATCAATATTAAAGGTTTGCCTGCTCTTAGCCTGATCTCTTCAAGTGAAATCAATATTTCAGGCTCCAATGCTTCAATAATGTATCTTATATTGAATGGTACATACTTTAACAAGGATTCATAATTAACATTATTATTTGATTTTTTTGATATATTCTTATCTTCCGTATACAATTTCTTTTCCCCCGTTTTTTTACATATACCTATATCAATATATTTAAGTTTGTCCTAATTTATACCAATTTTATGGCAACAAAAAAGAATGATTATGTAATCATTCTTTTTTTACAGCTTTTGTATTGTTATTATTTCCCTGTTCTCCACCTGTTGCATTTATCATCTTTTAATGTAGCAATATAACTTGTTCAATAGATATTCTTTAAAACCTGCATATTCCTTATTATTCAATTATTTTTTCTACATCCCTGCCACCATACAATACTCTTCTAACTTCCATAATATTACCAATCACTACGTAATATACAGTAAAATTGTCTACATACATTCTGTAATATGGATGTTTTCTTTTTCTGCTTGATTGAAATGGCTCAAAAGATAACGGACAACTTAACCTTTTTAATATTGCTTTTTCAATATTATCAACCAGTTTCATTGCACTATGATGGTTATGCAATTTGAACATAATATAATCTACAATTTCATTAAGATCATCTTCATATCGTGAAAGATATCTTAGTGAGTATTCATTTTCTTTCATTAATTCTCTCCCTCACCCTAGAAAAAACCTCATCATGTGTATACCTTGTATCAATAGTTTCAGCTTCTTTATCAGCTTCATCAAGTTTAAGTTCTATATCATTTGTTAATTCTGCGTATTTTTCTAAGCTTAAAACCACCATAGAACCATATCCATTTTTAGTTAAGTAAACTGGTTGTCTTTCTTTAACAACAATATATTCTATCTCTGGGAACTTGTTTCTCAAATCTGAAACAGGCCGTATTTGTATCATAATTTCAGCTCCTTAATGCGTCCTTGTTATCGTTATTATATCATAATTTTATCACATCATCAATATAAAGATTCAAAAAAAACTAACATATCACAAAAAGCTTCTCAAAAAATTGCCACGGATGGTAGCCCTTTAATTAGGATTACTATTTCTGCAATAATTCATTATATTCGTCAACAGTAATTTTAATTTCATTAATAATCTGCCTTAACAGAGGTCTTGCTATATCTTCACTTGAGTGAAATGGTACAGTAGTAGTCCTTCCATCTGCATGTCTATAGAAAGCATGGCTTCCTTTTTGTCTTTTTTTTTGAAATCCTTCTTTAAGTAATAATTTTTCCATCGTTTTGGCATCAACTAATTGCAACTTACTCATACTGCAACCTCTATTTGCTGCACTCCAACAAATTCAGGTAATGTCTTTCTTTCTTCAGGATCCATTTCTTCCAGACATAACTCGATAACTTCTTTCAGCTTAACTTGAAGCTCATCAAGAGTATTTGCTTGTGTATGTGCTCCCGGTATGCCTGGAACTATTGCAACATAACAATCTGATTCTAAATCTTTTTCAATAAAAGCTACAATCTTAGATTTCATATGCATAACCTCTTTCTTAAAAATCTTCTTATATATATATTATAGCACGATTTTATAAAGTATATATAAATATTCTATAAAGTATATATAAATTATGTTATGATTTTTAAACTACGACACGATGTCGCAATATTGCATCCGATTTTTGCTAAAGTTCCGCATCTGCGACGTCTGCGAACCGTATCAGGAACATCAAGGCAAGCCTGCCCGGTGAGCAGGTTTGGTGTGTTGTTAAGAACCATCAACCTTTACTTGAGTGCTTTGTTCTGTGATGTCAGGTGCCCAGTGTAGTCAGAAGCCACCATGGACGGTGGCTTCTAATAGCTTTACTTTTTCTTCCACATTAATGTAAACTCATCAACCTCTAGTCCAGACTGTCTAATTATCGCTCTCAACAAACCTCTGTCTAATTCTTCGTTAGAATGTATTGGGATGACAAATATTCCACCATTAAAAGAACTCTGTACAACATGATGACTTTCTTTAACCCTTTTGAGCTCACAACCATTCTTTAGGTAAAAATGAAGTAAATCCTTACCGGAAACAATAGGCAGTTTTTCTCCCATTAGCCAACTTCCACCTCAACCTGGTTAACACCAACAAATTTGATAACTTCAAAACCTGATTTTTCTTCTTCTAGGGTTTCAAGATATACTTCAATGGCCTCTTTTATTCTTGGAAATAAATCTTCTATCGTTTTTGCTTGAGTAAATACACCAGGCAGTTCAGGTACTGAACCAATATAATAACCATCCATTCCTTTTGTAACAAGAAACGTATAATTCTTTTTCATTTACTATCATCTCCAAAGTATTTATCTGTCTACATTTTACCACAGATAAAGATTAAATACTACAGCCATATTTTATTTAATCGCCCCATGGATGGGGCGGCATTGCACCTGATTTCACAGAACGTTCCGCATCTGCAATGTCCCTGAACTGTACACGGAACCACCAAGCAAGCCTGCCCAGCAAAGGGATGTGATGCGGCTTTCTTCATGCTCTTTCTCCAGCGTTTTACTTCATGCTCTTACCGGCTCCTGAAATTACTGCATTATTACTGACAAGTTTACTTTCAATATAAAAAGTATCAGTACTTAAATCAGCGCCACAATTCC
>CAZANH010000490.1:0-6923 GCA_964486515.1 uncultured Eubacteriales bacterium | reverse complement strand
TTTTTGTATATTTTATAAGTTTATTTATATGGTAAAGTTTTGATCCCAAAACCCGGCTTTCATCTCCCTAATAAATTAGGGAGGATTCCCGCCGGTTTTTCTAAAACAACAAGAGCAAAATTGTACAAAACAAGCTTCACTTTGTAATACATGGCAGAACATCGGGAAAGGTGGAAACGGATTAGAACAAGATATTCCATACCGCAGCCTCCGGCCGCAACCAAAAAGTATGCCTGAAAAACAAACTGTCCCCTAACAAATATAAGTCGTTTTCTATTTTGTTGAACCACGTAAAGATAGTACAACTATGTAATAATTGTTTAATTGAAATGCTTTTTTTATAATAATATAATTATTATAGATAATAAAGATAATATAAAAGTTGATTCTATTAAAATAATTCAATTTTGACAGTGAATTTGCAATACTCTCATTTTGAAACTGTTTAACAAAAAGGGGATATATATGATGATAGCACCGCTTAAATTTATACCTGTGGCAGGTTATGTTCTTAATATTGATAATAATGCGGTACCGGGCAAACTAAGCAAGGAAGAAAAAAAATATCTGCGTGGCCTTGTAAAAAGAGTGCTGGAAATTTCAAACAGCCCGGTACAACAAGATAAAAAAAAGCTATGGTTCGAGCATAATGATTTAAAAAAGACCAGGCCAATATCACTTGTATTTCCTGAAAATTCATGGAGAGAAATACTTCCGGTTGATTCAATGAAAGTGAAAGATCCGTTTTGGAAACAATGGGAGTGGTATTTCAGGCATCTTATATATCGCAGTGAGTATATAGATGACGACTTTGTTATTGAACCGGATATTTACGTAAGCCCGATGATTGATATTGGGGATTGGGGTATGCAGCCGGTTTTCAGCAAGACTCAGGAGAATGGTTCCTACAGATGGGAGCCGCCATTGAAAAATCCTGATGATATTGTAAAGCTGAAAATCCCTGAAGTCAAAATAGATGAAAATTCAACAATAAAAAGTTTTGATGTATTAAACGAGGTATTCGGGGATTTAGCACCTGTCAGAACGCATTACGGGCCCTGGACGAATACCGTAAGTATAATATGGGAAGCAGTGACATTGCGTGGAGTTGAGCAATTAATGCTGGATATATATGACCGACCTGAATGGCTTCATAAACTTATGAATTTTATAACGGAAGGTTATTTAAAAAGAATGGAATATTTTGAGGATAATGGTTACCTTAGATTGAACAATCGCAATCACTATGTTGATAGTGGGGGAATTGGGTATAATAACGAACTTCCTTCAAATAGTTATGACGGTAAAAAGGTACATTTGCGTGATATGTGGGGATTTGGCATTTCACAGGAAGCATCGGACATATCGCCGGTCCAGCATGAGGAATTTGTATTGAACTATCAGATGCGAATATTGAAATATTTTGGACTTAATTCATATGGGTGTTGTGAACCCCTTACACATAAATTCGATATGGTAAAAAAAATTCCCCGATTGAGAAGAGTTTCCGTAAGCCCTTGGTGTGATGTCAATACAGCTGCTGAACAGTTGGAGGATAAATACATATATGCCTGGAAACCAAACCCGATTGTAATAGTAGGCCGATTTGACGAACATGAAATAAGGGAATATGTAAGAAATACCCTGCATACAGCAAGAAACTGTGTTCTTGAAATTATAATGAAGGATACTATAACACTTAATAATAATCCCGATAGGATTGCTAAATGGTGTTCAATCATCAGGGAAGAGATTGAAAATATATGACAGGAAGGAAATGAAGGTATGAATACAAGAGAAATTTTTTTAAATACATTCAATGGCGTAAAAGTTGATAGGAAATTCAGGTGGGAAACAATGGGAGCGTGGCCGGAAACAATAAACAGATGGCATAAGGAAGGGCTTCCTGAAAGCATTGACTTTATAAAATTTTTTGACTATTTTGAAATGGATCCAATGGGGCGTATCCCGATTATAAGCACGTATAAATCTCCGTATTATCCGGTTTTTGAAATGAAACAAATTGAAGAAGATGAAGAGACATTTACCATCATTGATACGGATGGAATAAAGAAGAAACAGATAAAAAAAGATATATGGCTTTCGATGCCACAGTTCCTTGAATTCCCAGTCAAGAGTGAAGCCGATTATGATAAGATACGTTACAGATTTAAAACAGATACGGAAGGAAGAATTGGGATGACACTTCAAGAGTTGCGCAAAAAGTATTTAAAAAGGGAATATCCATTGGGTATGTATATCTGTGGAGGCTTTGGACATCCTCGGGAATTGATGGGGCTTGAAACCTATTTAATGACACTGTATGACAACCCCAAATTTATACATAAAATAATGAGTGATTGGCTTATGCTTTACAAGGATTTTACGAAGGATGTAATAAATGCTGTTGAACTTGATTATGTTTACATATGGGAGGATATGGCCTATAAAAATGGGCCGCTGATATCTCCTAAGCAGTATGAAGAATTTATTGCCCCTTATATGAAAGAATTGATAGATTCCATCAGGAAAAACGGCGTTAACATTATATTGCTTGATTCTGACGGGAATATAAGCAAGCTTATACCTGATTTTATTGAATGCGGGATCAATGTGCTTATGCCTTTCGAGGTTCAGGCGGATATGAATATAAGGGATATAAGGGATGAATATCCGGATGTGGGTATAATAGGAGGCCTGGATAAAAATGTCCTGGCTTTGGATAAAAAGTCCATAGAAAAAGAAGTAAAGGATAAAGTACCATATCTTTATGATACAGGGAAATATATAGCTGGTATTGACCACAGTGTTCCTCCGAATGTACCTTTTGAAAATTACAGATATTTTGTAAAGCTGGTAAGAAGCATAAGTTAAGTTATAAATTAAGGAGTGGGAATAAAATGCAGAATAAATGGTATGAAAAATGTTATCGGCGTACACTGCTTGACATGCATATAGAGGATTGGAATGAAGCTTTCATGTCTGAATATGACCCTGATAAATATGTGAAATTGTTGAAATTGGCAAATGTTCAATCAGTCATGATTTATGCAAATTCACATGTGGGTTATTGCTATTACCCCTCAAAGATAGGGCTTATGCACAGGGGGCTTAAGGGCAGGGACGTACTGGGGGAAATGATTGGATTATGCAGGAAGGAAGGCATATTTGTAACCGTATACTACAGCCTGATATTTAATAATTGGGCATATGAAAATAATACTTCATGGCGCATCAGGGACATTAATGGGAAAGGTTCAAGGGAAGTTGCAGCAAATGGGTTGATCCCTGATCCTCGCAAAGGACTATGTTGTCCTAACTCAGAAGGATACAGGGAATTTGTTGTAAGCCAGATTGAAGAAATATGCAAGGGTTACGATTTTGACGGGTTTTTCTTTGATATGACGTTTTGGCCGGTTATATGCCATTGTGAATCCTGTAAAAAAAGATTTGAGTCGGAAATTGGCGGCGAAATGCCGGAAGTTATCGACTGGGATGATAAAAGGTGGGTGGATTTTCAGAATAGAAGAGAAAAATGGCTTACGGAATTTGCTGCATTTGCTACGGAAACTGTCATAAAATACAAGCCTGAGGTTTCAGTAGAACATAATTCAGCAGCTTTGACTATTAACTGGAGATATGGCACCACATTTGATCTTGTCTTTCTGAATGACTATATAGGAGGAGATTTGTACGGGGGATTTACGGAACAGTCCTTTATCTGTAAACTTTATAACAGTATTACACCAAACAAACCTTTTGAATATATGACTTCGCGATGTTTCCCGAATCTTGCCGACCATACTACGCTGAAACCGAAGAAGATGCTTGAGATGCAAATGTATTTGACTCTTGCGCATAATGGGGCTTTTATGTTTATAGATGCGATAGATCCGGCAGGCTCAATAAATCCGAACGTATATGAAATGATGGGTGATATATATGGTAATGCCCGGCTTTATGAACCATATATTGGGGGAAAATTATGCAGTGATGTTGCGGTATATTTCAATATGGATTCTAAAATGGACTTGTCCGATAATGGTAAAACAATTAATGAAAGCAATTCAATGAAGGAGTTTATGCCAACACATACAAAAGCAGCAATTGGAGCTGTTAAAATATTGAAGGAAAACCATATACCATTTAATGTAATCAGTGAGAATAATTTAACGGACATATATATATATAAGGTGTTGATACTGCCTGATATCAAAGTATTGAATGACAAAGAGGCCAAAGCTGTAAAAAGGTTTGTAGAAAAGGGAGGAAGCATATATGTCAGCGGATATATATGCTCGGAAATTATAAGTGATATGCTTGGCATAACTAAAGAAGAAATGACGCAGGAAGCGGTTACCTATATTGCTCCCTGTGAAACAGAGAGAAAAATATTTTCCGGAATTGATAAAAAGTATCCTTTATGTATGAACAAAAAGCAGTGGAAGGTAAATATTACAAGGCCTTGTGATGTGCTGGCAAAAATTGTACTGCCATATACAAATCCGGCAGACGGCTCGAAATTCTCTTCAATACATTCAAATCCACCGGGAGTATATACGGAATATCCTGCAGTTATATCAAGAAAATTGGGAAATGGAAAGATAATCTGGGTTTCTGCACCGATTGAAACAGTTTCCTATAATCCACACGCAAATGTATTTATAAATATGATAAAACTGCTTGCAGATAATAAATTCCTTTATTATGTAAACGCACCGGATAAAGTAGAAGTTCTGGTTTTTCATCAAGAAAAGAATAAAAGATATCTGATTAATATTGTAAATGAACAGGATACGGTAACTCCTGTAAAAATATATGATATTGAAATTGTTTTACAATTTAAAAATATAAACATTTTGAAGGTTATTTCACTGCCCGGAAATATACAAGTACCATATAAAACAGATGCAGACAAAAATAACCGGATTATTATACATATAAATGAACTGGATATGTTCAGGATGATAGCGGTTGAGTATTCCTGATTCATATTTATTTACGGCAAGCACAACAGGTCATTAGTATATCAATACTTTTGACACTACGAAAAATATATGGGGGAAGTATTTATGTATTTTAAATATTTTGAAAAAAGAATAAAGAGGCAGAGAGATTTTTTCTCAAGCAACAGGCCTGGCGAAATCCTATTTTGCAGGAGTACGAAAGCGGTTTATTATGGGCTTCCATGGATAGAATTATTGATGGAAGAACCGGTAGAAAAAGTTGTAAATAAAAAGGATACTTTTATTGAAAAAATAAACAGGAAGTATATGGAGGATTACAGAGACTGTTTAAAGGATTTCTTTAATATTGAGGATGATGGATTGCCTACATTGGACATACATTTTGGTGCAGGTACCATGACAGCACCGATGTTTAACGGAAAGGTCAGGTTTAGCGGGTTGACCTGTTGGGCGGATGAAATCATAAAAGATTGGGATGATGTGAATAAATTGATATTTAATCCAGATGACCCCTGGATTAATTTATACAGATCAGTATACCGGGATTTGCTTAACCGATGGGAAGGAGATTTTCTTACCGTACCGTTTTATTACCGTTCTCCACTTGATACCGCAAACGGGCTGAGAGGCAATGAGATTTTTATTGATATGTATGAAAATGAAGATTTAGTTGAATATCTTGTGAATTGGTCTGTTGAATGGATTGTGTGGGCTGAAAGACAATTTAATGATGGTGTTGCAGTTCCAGAGGGTTTTGAAAAAGGTGTATGGGAAGTATTACTGCCTAAGACGGGAATATTTCTTAATGGTGATGTTATTGATCTGATAAGCGGGGAATTGGAACTGAAATATGAAAAACCGGCATTGGAAAAACTCTGTGAGAAAATTGAGGGGGTATTCTATCACCACCATTCAATGGGTTTGAGACAGTCGTATAATGTATCGGATGCAAAGGGTTTGTTTGTCCAGAATATATACACGGATCAAGGGACGACTCCCCATCCTTTTGAAGTTATACTTTCCGACCAAAAGGAAAGAGAAAAGATAATTTCAGCATCTTTAACAACGCCTGTCCAATTGACTGGAGATTTTTATCCATATATTGATAAGCTGCTTCCTGTTATAAAAAACGGAAGATTTATATTATGGCAGCAAAAAAATGATATTAATCAAACGAAAGAGATGCTTGAAAAAATCAACAAAGTGAGAAATAATATTTAAAAAGTTGTAATAGCCCTATTTATGTGGAAGCATGGCGAAGTGCTTCAGAATAACAAGGTCTTCGGTTGGTGAATTATTAGTTAGTGTAACACCTTTAACTGCTGCACTTCTGCTTACAAAATACTCATCATATGTCAACTGTCCGTAACGTATAAGAGTTGGTGTTTCCAGATTTTTGCCTTCAATTCTGCCATATCCCTGTATACAAATTATTCCATAAGCGAAGTTATCATAAATTTTAGCCGTACGTCCGGGTAATACAGTAATGCGATTTGCACCTACCTTATCACACTTGTAGCATATGAATTCTTCCACATAACCCTGAGATTTCATTTCATCGGCAGGATATCTGTGTTTAGGTGACATAAAATGTTTATTGAAAAAATCAGGGTCAACATTTGATTCCCAATCAATTACCTCCATTAAATAATCGTAGTTGCCTGTATGTTCCTGAGGACAGTCCTTCCAGAGTAATGTTTCCGGTACACATTGGCCTCCGTAAAGGACAGATTGATACATTGCAAATACATCAGATGCAAATTGCGGTTCGTAGGTGCAAAGAGTGCCTGGCGCATGCAATATACCGGGAGGTACATCCCAGCCGGTATCAAGTGTCAGTTTGTACGCCCTGGAAATATCCAGAAGTTTGTTATCTCCTTTTGCAAAATTCTCTAAAGCAACTTTTACCTGTGATTTTTTAGTACCCGGGTTAAAACCGAAAAATGTAAAAGGAAA
>CAZANH010000489.1:0-2828 GCA_964486515.1 uncultured Eubacteriales bacterium | reverse complement strand
GTGAATCTATCAAAACAAATTATTCTGCGATTGTTTATGAAAGTGAATATAGAATAAAAGGTTTTGATAAAAATAATAATGCAATACCTATATAGAATTAAATATTATAATTTTATTTTATGTTTAAAATAATCTTTTATAAAGAAATTTTATAATTTAAATAATAAAATTGAAAAAAGGAGACATAGCAAATGAAAGAAGAGATATTTGATAATATTTATCAGGCTATGGTTAAATACGATGATAAAGAAATTGAAAGACTAGTAAATAATGCTATTAATATGAATATAGATCCAATAAAAACTATTGATATATTAACAAATACTATACTAGAGATTGGAGAAAGATTTGGGAAAGGTGAGTTATTCCTTCCTGATCTGATGCTTGCTGCAAAAACGATGCAAATTGCAATGGTTCCCCTAAAAGGGGAAATATTGAAAAAAGGTCTTAAAGTACCATCAAAGGGAAGAATAGTAATAGGTACGGTTTATGGTGACCTGCATAGTATTGGTAAAGGATTAGTTGCAACTCTATTAAATGCGAATGGATTTGAGGTTATAGACTTGGGTGTAAATGTTAGGGCCAACTCTTTTATAGAGTCAATTAATTCAAACAGTCCTGATATTATCGCAATGTCTGCATTGCTTACTACAACAGCGCCTGAAATGGAGCATGTTATAGATTCTTTAAAAAAAACAGGAATTCGAAATAAAATAAAGGTAATTGTTGGAGGCGGTCCAATAACCCAGGAATTCGCAGATGATATCGGTGCTGATGGTTATGAACCTACAGCTGTTTTAGCAGTAGAGCTTGTTAAAAAATTATTAAACTCTAAAAAATAAAATATTTTATTAAGGAGGTTTTTATGGCTAGAAAAGGTTTTACTAGAAAATTTCCGGCATTTGAGATATTAACCAAAGAAGAAGTAGAACAAATTAAGAAAACTACTCTAGATATACTTAAAAATACTGGGATGATTATTGAGCATAAAGCTGCTCTAAAAATGTTGGAGGAGAATGATTGTATTGTTGATTATGATTCACAGAAAGTAAAATTTCCTGAAGGACTTGTTTTAGAATGTATAAAAAGATGTCCTTCTACCTTTAGAGTTAAAGCAAGAGATCCTAATAATGATATAATTTTCGGGGGGAATACTATATTTTTTAAAAGCTCACCTGGAATGGACATTGTAGTAGATCCCAGGACAGGAGATCATAGAACTGCAACTAAGCAAGAATACATAGATGCTGTCAGGGTACTTGATTATCTTGAAAATCATGATTGGTTTAGTTGCTATACTCCTTATTTTGGATATAAGGGTGTTCCTGAGGTCATGAAGATGACAATGGGTCTAATCCAGAGATTAAAATATTCTACGAAATTTACAGGTTTATGCTTTGCGAATTATAACTGGGAATTTAACTTTAGGATCGCAAAAGTTGCTGGTTGCGAGATTTTGTGTCCAGGTTTTATGGTCTCTTCTCCGCTTGCATTAAGCGAATTTGCAGTAGAAGCGGGTTTTAAAACTATTGAGTATGGTTTTCCTGTAGGAGTTGATACCGGACCAGTTATGGGAGCAACAGCACCTGCAACTATTGCTGGGGGCATTGCTGAGTTTAATGCCGAGCTTATTGCCGGTATTGTACTTGCGCAATTAAAAAAGCCATATACTAGAGTATTTGTTTGGGGATTTCCAAACTCACAGAATATGAGGACCGGTGCCCCCTATTTTGGTAATATTTCAAATGCTCTGTTTAATGTAGCAAATAATCAAATTTGGCGTGATTATGGAGTTCCTTTGAGAAATACTGCTTCTGTATACACAAATGCAAAACCTGTAGATTATCAGAACGCAATAGAGCATGCCGTACCAGCAATTCTTTCTGCAATTTCTGGAGCTAGCTCTATACACTTATATGGTGGTGCCTATGGAGAAATTGCTCATAGTCCTATCCAATCGATTCTCGAAGATGATCTTGCTGGGATGATAGGTAGATTCATTGAAGGTATTAAAGTTAATGAAGAAACATTAGCTTTGGATTTAATAAATCAAGTAGGACCACTGCCAGGACATTTTCTTGATACAAAGCATACATATAAATGGTGGCAAAAGGAACAATATACCCAAAAATATGCAGATATATTAACTTATCCTGAATGGGAACGTGAGGGTAAAAAAGATTGTATTTATTATGCAGAAGAAAAAATGAAAAAAATTTTATCAGAGCATGAAGTATCAATTAAATTAAGTGAAGAACAAGAAGAAAAAATCAATTTAATAGTAAGAGAATTGCAAGATTTCTATGTTAAAAAGGGAGATTTGAAAGAATAAATATAATTTTTTATTCGTCAATTATTTTATTTTTATGGGAGATTATAAATTGAATTCAAGGGAAAGAATAAGAGAAGCATTAGCACATAATGAACCGGACAGGCTCCCTGTTGATTTTGGCTCATCACCTACAACGGGTATTCACGTAAGTGTTGTATACAAACTCCGTCAGCACTTCGGGCTTGATAAACCCGGAACCCCGGTTAAGGTTATAGAACCATACCAGATGCTGGGCGAGGTAGCAGATGACTTAAAGGGCGCGATGGGTGTGGATGTAGCGCTTCTACAAGGTAAGGGGACTTTCTTCGGGTACAATATGGAAAACTGGAAAGAATGGAGATTAAACGACGGTACCCCGGTGCTTGTGCCCGGGTTTTTTAATACAGAAAAAAATAAGGACGGAAGCTTGTATCAATATGCTGAAGGTGATAAGAGCTACCCTCCTTCGGCAAAGATGCCGGCCAGAGGCTTCTTTTTTGATTCTATTGAGAGGCAG
>CAZANH010000488.1:0-6890 GCA_964486515.1 uncultured Eubacteriales bacterium | reverse complement strand
ACAATGATTTGATCTTATATTTGCTTCACAAACAGCCTCTAAGAACCTTACGCTATATATTTCACGAAAATATTTCTTCAAGTAGATGAAAAGGGCTGTGAATGGTATGTTTAATGTAAATTGTTCGGTACGTGAATAGTTACTATTTTTATGTAATATTTTTATGTAACTTTTCACAGCCCCCTCTTAGCTCGAAGAATATTTTTCAAATATAATTTTGAACGTCTGAATAGTTAATTTTATATTACATAGCAATAGTTAGTGTTGTTGCAGGAGGCTTCGGTGTGTTATAATTTAACTAAAATAATATAAGGAGATATGATATGAATAATAATTCACTTCTTAAAACATCTGATTTTAAAGGGTTTACTGGATGGATTACTTTCAGGGGCATTATTGATATTATAGTTGGGGCTTTTGCTTGCCTTGGATTCGTCACAGCTGCTTATGGTATTCCCCGTATTATTGCAGGAATTAAACTTTTAAATGCTGCAGATGAACTTAAGTACTATATAAATACAAATGACAATGAGAGATTCCAAATGGTTTTATTAAGTTTTTATAAATATTTTAAACTGTCTTCAATTTCAGTTATTATAAAGATTGGATTTATTATTTTATTATTTACAATTTACTTATTTCTTTTTATCTTTGCTTTTAACACAGTTACCGATTTAATACGTAATTTTCCCTCCCGTGATTACTTTTAACAAGTGCGTCTGCTTCCTTTTGTGTAAGATACCTCCAGCACCCTTCACTTAAATTTCCGAGCCGGAGGTTTCCTATTTTTATTCTCTTGAGTTCCTGTACGGGATGCCCTATTGATGAGAACATTTTTCTCACCTGTCTGTTTCTCCCTTCATGTATTGTTATTTCTACAAAAGTATGTGATTTTTTTATTTTTAAAATATTTAATTTTGCAGGAGATGTGAGGAAGCCATCAATCATTATTCCTTTTTTAAATTTTTCAATGTCTTTTTTATCTATATTCCCGCTTATCCGAGCGATATATGTTTTTTCTGTTTCTTTTGAAGGATGAGTCATTTCATATGAAAATTTACCATCGTTTGTAAGTATAATCAATCCGGAGGTGTTGTAGTCAAGTCTTCCAACAGGATAAATTCTAAACCCTGTATCCCCTACAAGTTCTAATACAGTCTTTCTTGAAAACTGATCTTTTGTACTACTTACATATCCACATGGTTTATTAAGCATTATATATATCTTTTTTGATTCAGGAATAATCGGTTTCCCATCAATACTTACCCTGTCATATTGACTTACTTTAAAACCCATCTCCTTAATGGGTTTTCCGTTAACACGAACCCTTCCCTGCTTTATTATATCCTCTGCCTTTCGTCTCGAAGCAACACCTGACACAGAGATATACTTCTGAAGCCTTACTTTTTGCATTAAAAACCCTCACAATAATTTTTATTAATTTCTCATACCTGTTTATATATCTTTAATTTTTCTTTGTGTCAAAATCAATCTTTCCTGTGCTTTATCAAAACCTTTTTGGTATCTTCATCCTCTTCTTGTTTTGGCATATCTTTTTTAATCTTAACCTTTTTTTTCACGGTATTCTCTATTTTATCTATTATTTCAGGTACCAAACTCATTATTTTTTCAAGTGATGAATTAATACCTGTAGGAAGAAGTTTTATCTGCCCCTGTCCAACTACCATAAAAGCCACCGGATTTATGCTGACTCCGGCACCACTGCCTCCGGCAAAAGGTAATTTGTCATTATCACTAGCTTCGTAAGTATTTTTTTCATTACCATCAGTTACTTTCCCATACTCACCCCCTCCTGCAGCAAAACCAAAAGCAACTCTGGAAATTGGTATTATAACAGTACCATCAGGGGCCTGTACCGCATCACCTACTATTGTATTAACATCAACCATATTTTTAATGCTTTCCATCGCAGTTGTCATAAGTCCCTCTATTGGATATTCAGACAATTAAAACACCGCCTTTTTTTATCATTTATTTTTTCCTTGTAGTACAATATTAATATTTTAACTGCTACTTCCATAATATAAGCAATTCTCAAAATAATTATGCAGTATGTATCCATTTTTAACGTTTTTTCTTTAAAACTGCTTTTTATAATTATGCTTTTTTTCTGTATCCTTACATTGTTTGATATAAAAACATCAATAAAAGCTGTCAGCATCCATAATAAACCGTTCATTATACCGGTCATAAATGAATCGCCTGTTCCTGCTGTCAAATGAATTTTTAGTTCTTTGATTAAAATTCTGTCAAGCATTGTTCTTATGCTTTTACTGAATTTTTTTATTAGTTTTGCAGCAGCTGCTGCTTTTTTATAAATAACACTGAATTGATAATCATTAACCCCTTCTTTTTGCTCGAAAATTCCAATTATATCACGCTCATATATTTTTAATTCTTTAAAAATATATATTTCTATCAAAAAAACCTGTTTGTTTGATTTTTTACATAACCTTAACTCAACCCTTATTTTTATAAAAAACATTGAACCTATTATAAAAGCAACAACACAAATATATATTGTAATAACCATGCAAAATGCACCTCTTACAATATATTTTACCTTAACTTTCTATAATATGCATATTATTCTTATCTGTTGGTATATCACTTTTATCGTAACTATTTTCATTTGCTTCAACTTCTTCTTTATATTCTTTTAGTTCATTCATTTCAATTTTTGGAATATCATTTACCGACTTTAATCCAAAATATCTCAGAAAATCTTCTGTTACCTCATATAAACTTGGTTTACCAGGAGCATCAAGTTTCCCGCTTTCTTTTATCAGATTTCTTTCAATTAATTTTGATATTGAACTGTCGGAATTCACTCCTCTAATACTCTCTATTTTCGCTCTTGTAACAGGCCCATTATATGAAATTATTGCAAGTACTTCATAAGCAGCCTGTGACAGTTCCTTTCTTTTTCCCTGCTCAAATAATTTATTGATAAATTCGGCATGTTCCTTCCTTGTACAAAGCTGGTAACTGTTCTCAATTTCTCTTATCATTATTCCTCTTTTTGAATCATTGTAATACCTTATCATATTGTCTATAATGTGTCTGGTAGTTTTTTTATCCATATTTATTATTTCTGATATTTTTCCAAGCGACAAAGGCTCCCCCCATGCAAAAAGCAACCCTTCAATTATGCCTTCCATATCTTTTACGTCCAAATTACAACATCCCCCATTTTAAATCATTCTGAAGCATCTGCTCTTATATCCGTTTCCATATCCTCTTGTTCATTATGTTTTTTACTCGTTCTTTCGTATATATATAGTTCATCAAAAAGTTTTTTTTGTTTAATTGTTAGTTTTTTTGCCTTTGATAATTCAAGAACAGCAAGAAAACCTGTTATTATTTCAATTCTTGATAATACTTCAACAGAAAATACATTGGAAAATATAAAAAACGATTTTTTTAAAAGCAAATTTAAAATTTCTTTCATTTTATTTTTTAAGCTTACTTTTTCATGACGGATTATTTCATGTATATTACCAACATTCCTGTTTATTTTTTCATTATTTATGATTAACAAATTAATATAGCAGTTTTTTAACTTTTCAAAAGATATTTCTGTTGAATAAATGTCAAATCCGTATTCATGAGTTTCAGGAAATTTGTAATATACACCTCTCCATTGTTTTTCCTTAACTTTTAAAAATTCGGAGAGTTCCTTGAATTTTTTATATTGAATAAGTTTATAGACAAGTTCTTCTCTTGGATCAATTTCCTCTTCTTTTTCTTCTTTTTTAGCCGGCAATAACATTCTTGATTTTATATGAAGAAGGGTTGCAGCCATTACAAGGAATTCGCTTGCTATTTCAAGGTCAAGTTCTTCCATTTGGAAAAGATAATCCATATATTGATCTGTTATATCATTAATTGGTATATCATAAATGTTTATCTCATTTTTTTCTATAAGATGAAATAACAGATCAAACGGCCCTTCAAAATTTTTTAGTTTTATTTTATATGCATTCTTTTTTGCATATTCCATAAAATACCCTCACATTTATTACATAAAATCTATTTTCATAGCAGTTCTTACATCATTAATCGTCTTAAGTGCTGTTTCTTTTGCTTTTCTGTTTCCTTCCACAAGTACATCTCTAACTACATCCTTACTGTTCAGTAATTTCTGCCTTCTGTCATGCATATTCTCCATAAAATCTTTCATTTTAGCTATAAGTTTACGCTTACACTGTACACACCCTATCTCTCCGTTTTTACACTGTTTCTCTATATAAGGAAGTTCTTCTTTATTAAATATTCGGTGAAATGCATATACAGTACATACTTCCGGATGTCCCGGATCATTCTTCCTTATTCTTTCCGGATCTGTTATCATCTTAAGTACTTTTTTTTCCATATCTTCCGGAGTATCTGAAATAGCTATCGTATTATTATAACTCTTACTCATTTTTCTCCCGTCAATTCCAGGCAAAACCCTTGCTTTTGTCAGCATTGGCTGAGGTTCCGGTAATACATTCCCATAAAGGAAATTAAACCTTCTTGCTATCTCACGAGTCATTTCAAGATGTGGAAGCTGATCCTCTCCAACAGGTACATAATCAGCCTTATACATTAATATATCCGCAGCCTGAAGGCATGGATAACCAAGAAATCCATATGTTGTAATATTCTTATCTTTCATTTGCTGAAGCTGGTCTTTGTATGTCGGACACCTTAACAGCCATGATAATGGTGTTATCATTGAAAACAGCAGGTGAAGTTCTGCGTGCTCAATCATGCTTGACTGTAAAAAAATCGTACTTTTATTCGGGTCAAGTCCAGAAGTTAAAAAGTCCAGAACAACATTCTCTATATTGGTTTTTATTTCTGAAGTATCTTCATATCCTGTTGTCAAAGCATGCCAATCAGCTATAAAAAAATAACAATTATATTCTTCCTGAAGTTTTACCCAATTTTCAAGGGCACCGAAATAATTTCCAAGATGCAATGTCCCTGTAGGCCTGCTGCCGCTTAAAACTATCTTTTTCTGCATAATAAACACCTCATATGATTTTAATTTTTATATTTTTGCTGCAATATTTTATGCTCTGTAATTAACAAAGTCAAATTTTTGGTTTCTCTCTTCTATTGTTTATCCTTTATTAAAGTATTAAAGCAAAATTCCTGTAATAAGGCCTGTAATAATCCTTATCGCTGTTTCAATAACCCATATGAACGGCGACATTATTGTGTACAATAGGCCGGGAAACGCAAACAGTATAATCAGAAAAATAATACCTATATATTTTTCATACTGCATAATTTTAAAATATTGGCGTTCCGGCAATACTGCGGATAAAATTCTTGAACCATCAAGAGGCGGTACAGGAAGTACATTAAAAACGGCAAGGCTTATATTTATAATATAGAAAAACCTGCTTAAATTAAAAATCATTCCCGTAATACTAAACCCCTTTATATATACTGGAAGGCTTATACTGAATAGATTACCTGAAATCAAAAAATTTTCCCCGGCTATTAATAACATCGGTATTGAAAATATAAATGCCAGTAATATATTTGACAATGGCCCTGCGAAACTAACAATAATTATGCCTTTTTTCCGTTCATTATAATACATGGGATTTATAGGAACAGGCTTCGCCCAGCCGAAACCTGCCAAAACTATCATTAATGTCCCTAGTGTATCAAGATGCTTTAATGGATTCAAGGTCAGCCTTCCTAGATTTTTTGCAGTTGGATCACCGAGCTTGTACGAAAAATATGCGTGTGAAACTTCATGAATTGTTATTGATATAAGTATGACCGGTATCAAATATATCAATATATCGAGCGGATATCCCTTAATAAGCATTAAAATTCTCCTTAAACAATAATATTATTATGAGACATTATAACATACCGCAACCTCCGGCCGCAACCAAAAAAGTATACCTTCGGCTGCTATATATTCCGCCTTGTTATTATTTACAACTTTACGCTATATATTTCATGAAAATATTTCTTCAAGTAGATGAGCTGTGAATAGTAAGTGTGCCTTATATGCGTAGGGCTTCTAGGATAGTTTTACTCCCTGCTTATTCTGAACCAATCAAGTATTATTCTTACAAAAAGCTTAATGAATGAAGTTCTATCAACTGCTCTATCCGTTATTACATCTGCACTTCCTATCTCATCACCATCCAACTTGTAAATAACGTGACCAATCTTTTGACCTTCAGTAATCGGAGCTTCAATTATATCATGAATCAAATATTCTCTTTCAATATTATCTGATTTTCCTTTATTCACAAGAAGGCTTATATCATCGGCATATATTGCGTTAACCTCGTTTAGAAGGCCTTTTTTTACTATTACCGACTTTATTATTTCATTTTTTGAATTAAGTTTTACAGTATCAAAATTTGCAAATCCGTAGTTATGAAGTTTTTTCGTTTCTGCAAAACGTGTATTTGTATCCGGTTCCCCCAGAACAACCGAAATCAGCAAAAGCCCATTCCTCTCAACACTTGCACAAAGGCAGTATCCTGCCTTTGTTGTAAATCCTGTCTTAATGCCATTTGTACCTTCATAAAATCTTATGAGCTTGTTTGTATTATCAAGAGAAAACTCTCCGTTTCTAAAGGTATCATGCCATATTGACGTATATTCAATTATCTTTGGATATTTTAGGATAAGTTCTCTAGCCATAACCGAAATATCGTATGCGCTGCTGTATTGTCCTTCGTCTGTTAATCCTGAACAATCAAGGAAATTCGTATCGATCATCCCTAGTTCTTCTGCTTTTTTATTCATCATTACAACAAAAACATCTTCGCTTCCCGCAACCTTTTCGGCAAGTGCAACAGTTGCATCGTTTGCTGAATGGATTGCAACAGCTTTTAGTAATT
>CAZANH010000487.1:0-2766 GCA_964486515.1 uncultured Eubacteriales bacterium | reverse complement strand
AGAGTTCCATTCTCCACCTTTTATTTGCCATGTAAATCGAGGTTTGCTGTTACTAATACCTAACGCATAAACAAGCTCTTCACATTGTAAATCAAAAATAGTCCAACTACTCAAATTGTTTTTCTCCTCCCTCTAAACTCATTTTACAGTAATTGTCCTGGCCAATATTGTTTTCCTCCTTACACCCTCCTCATCCGGATAATTGAAATCTGAATATACAAGCAATGCAGTATCACTGTCAAGTGCAGCCATGCCTGTATATGAACATGTATCCTTCTCAAATCCATAAACTCCCGGTTTGATAACCTCAACAGGTTCATCCCACACAAGACCTTCCGGATCAGCTGTAGCCCTTATAAAAATTCCGGGTCTTCCATAGGATGCAAGAGTCACTCCATTACCAAGAGTAAGAAGTTGAGGCCATACACCAAGCCTGTCAAAATACTTCGGCTTTGACCAGGTCCTCATATTATCCATGGACTTAGACCAGTACATGGGCCCTACCCCATTCCCGTCAGTTGTTCTTAGAAGACAGAAAGCAGACCCGTCAGGGAGGAATGTAATATCAGGTTCTGTAAACCCGTGTCTTTTTTCTGCTATATCATCATAACCTGATTCATATTCGTATGGTATCTCTCCGCCAAGTTCCCAGTTATAACCATTATCCTCGCTTAATAGAAACCTAGCCATTGAGTATGTAACCTCGCCATCTATAAACTTACTTCTATAAATAATGGCACATATATTTTCATCAGGAGTACTTCTCATCCTCCAGAAGAAGTTTCGTGCCAGTACACCTTGACCTGCCATCATAAGATGACCTGGGATTTTCACATTAATCTTCTCTTTTTTAAAACATTTTTCACCTGCCTTTTTTCTCAACATGAACCATTCTCCCATATATCCAGGCAAATCTTCACATGTGTATAAACTGTATTCTATATTGTAATTTATAATGCATGCTACATGCTCGGGTAAATCAATCCCACTTAATTTAATTGACTTCGGAATATATATCAACAGCCTATCACCATTTACAGCCTTAATACCATACCCGTCAAATTCATTCACTTCTTCCCATGTAATTCCATTATCCCTGGACACAACATGTCCTAATGGCAGTCCATATGATGTAACAGAATCCTTTCTTTTATCATAGCTCACATGAATATTTCCGTTGTCTGCCTTTTCAACTCCAGGAAATTGCCAGTAACCCCATTCTCTAACTTCCGGTGGTGCCTGTGAAATAACAACAGGTTCATCAATCTTCAATTTGACATTGTTCATGAAAAACACCTCTTTGTTTAATTTTAATAAAATAATGATGACAATCCAGCTCAGACACTATATACTTTACTGCATTATTATCCTGAATAAACTCAATCTCTTCCACTGATGGTACCAGATATACCTTTTTGACTGGGCCTTCTGGAACTGTTCCTTGGAAGATTTTTTCCAATATTGCCTATTGCCTCAGATGTGTGAAAATCAAGATGTAATTGTCTGTATCTTAAATTTTTTATATAATCCTCTCCTGTTTATGTAATACTTAAATTTCCTTAAACTGCTATTTCCTAAAATGCTTTTTCACTGCCTCATATGCAAGTTTCGGCTGTCTGTTTTCATCAAATATGCCCTTGTTGTTTTTACAGCCCGGCCTTCTCATTGCCCATTTTTCCTCGGTTACCCTGCAGTCACAAAACTGCCAGATATATACACCTGTTATATCCTCCCTGTTTAAATAGACCTTGAGATTTTCGTCAATAATGTCCGCCTGCGCTTCCTCTGTCCATTTTGCCCTCCTTGGGTCTCTCATTCCGCTTACGGCACCCGCTCCAAACTCACTTATTATTATGGGCTTGCCTTTCCCCGGCGTAGTATCTATCCAGTCCTTCAATCTTTCATAGAATGTCAGCGGGTCTTCATCGGTATACCAGAGCGAGTATATATTGAATGAAACAATATCCACCAGGTCAAGGCAGATATCCTTAAACCATTTGTTGGATGCAAAGGTAACAGGCCTGGTGGCATCAAGACTCTTTATCTGCCTGAACTGTTTCTCATAATGTGCTCTTCCTTTTCTGGTTGTACTTTCGCATTCGTTGAGTATGCCCCATGTGATTATTGAAGGATGATTATAATGGCATTTTATCATTTCATCAATGCAGTCCTCGCACTGCCTTGCAAAATTGGGGTTTTGCATGTTCTCTTCATCCAGTCCTCTTGCGTGGTTTTCCTCCCACACATATATTCCGCGCTCATCACATATGTCAAGGAAAAGTTCATCATTTGGATAATGGCAAGTTCTAATTGAATTAGCACCCGAATCCTCAATAAGGTATATGTCTTTCATCATCATTTCAAACGGTATGGTCGCTCCAAATGTTGGATGGTCCTCATGCCTGTTATATCCCTTTATCCTTATCTTCTCCCCGTTGACAAGCACATCGGTGCCCTTTACTTCTACTGTTCTAAAGCCCACTCTTTCAATACAATCGTCAAAAGGCTCTTTTTCACCCATGCTGTAAAGCTTGAATTTAAAAAGGTACAAAACAGGATCCTCATGCGTCCACTCTTTTATATCCTTGAATCTGAAAGTGCTGCTTATCCTGTCTGTCTTACCTTCAGTCAGCTTCACACTGCTAAAATCCAAAACTCTGTTATCTATCTCAGCCTTCAATTTTACCTGTTTTGTTTTTTCTGAAATGCTCTTTATGTAGGCAGTTATTAGGGCACACCATTCAGTCCCCTTTTTGAAAGGCGAAA
>CAZANH010000486.1:0-2097 GCA_964486515.1 uncultured Eubacteriales bacterium | reverse complement strand
TAAAAATCATTGATAATTAATAACATTCATATTTATTTTTATGGAAAGATTTATTATTGTTAAATATAATTATTGATGAAAGCAAACATGCTGCCAGAGAGTAGCGGCATTGATGTTAAATAATCAGAAAGGGGCAATTATGACACAGATATTGGCAAAACGCAGTAAATTAAAAAAAGAAGACAGAACATTGTTAACATTGACATTGCCCTTTGTCATATATGTTTTTGCCTTTTCTTATGTTCCCTTATTCGGGTGGATTTACGCTTTTTTTGACTATAAGCCGGGGATTCCCCTTTTTAGGAGTACTTTTGAAGGATTTACACACTTCAGGGAAGTCTTCGGCTTTGCCAGTAATATTGGAACTGTTTTGACAAATACTCTTGCTATGAATATTTTAGGGATTCTGGTTTCTTTCCTTCCCATTGTATTTGCCATCATGTTGAATGAAGTAGGAAACAGGTACTTCAAGAAAACTGTGCAAACTGTTACTACGCTGCCTAACTTTATCAGTTGGATTATTGTGTATTCTTTTTGTTTTTCAGTTTTTTCCTCTGAGGGGCTATTGAATCAGATGTTAAGCTTTTTGGGTGGAGAAGGCAGAACCAATATTCTTGCTGACAGAGAAATGACCTGGTATTTTCAAACAGCTCTGGCTATATGGAAAACCACTGGATGGAGTTCTATCATATATCTAGCGGCTATAGCAGGTATAGATAAAGAGCTATATGATGCGGCGTTTATAGATGGAGCAGGCAGGCTTAAGGTTATACGACACATAGTGATTCCCGGAATTCTGCCAACTTATTTTGTCATACTGCTGTTAAGTATAGGCAATATGCTTACCAGCAATTTTGAACAGTACTTTGTCTTTTTTAATTCCGTTATTGCAGATAAAATCGAAGTTGTTGATTACTATGCGTATCGGATGGGTATTATGGGAAATGATTACCCCTTGGGTACTGCAATAAGTATGATGAAATCAATAGTAAGCATATTTTTACTATTTTCTGCAAATTTTATGTCAAGAAGAGTCAGGGGAGAGGCTTTATTTTAATAGTTATTATTTTAACAGCAATAATTGTTTGGGAGGGATACATTGAAAGTGGAAAATAAATCAAAGCTATTTAACGGATTATTTAATTTTGTTAACTATACATTATTGATTTTGGCGTTATTTATAACGGTATTACCTTTTTACTATGTATTTATTATGTCTATAAGTGACCCTGATAAGTATACTAATACAGTTTATCTCATTCCACATGGAATAAGTTTTGATACCTATATTGGTATATTTTATCAAAACAATATTGTTAACGCTTCTTTTACTTCTATAGCCAGAACAGTATTAGGCACAATTACAACAGTGTGCTGTTGCAGTTTTTTAGGCTATTTGATGACCAAACAGTTCAAGTTTAGAAAATTGATATATAGAATGTTGATAATTACCATGTATTTCAACGCTGGACTTATACCATGGTATCTCACAATTAAGAGCTATGGTATGATAAATAGCTTCATTGTATACATTTTACCTGTTATGATTCCAGCCTTTTATGTGGTACTAATAAAAACCTTTATTGAGCAAATACCACAGTCGTTGGAAGAATCAGCCGTTCTGGATGGGGCAGGTAATATGAGAGTCTTTATCAGTATCATTTTTCCTTTGTCTAAACCAATTCTAGCGACTATTGCTGTCTTTGCTGCCGTGAGTCATTGGAACTCATGGATGGACAATTATTTCTTTGTTCAAGAAAAAAAAATACAAACGCTGCAGCTTATCCTTTATAATTATTGAAACAGGGCGGAAATGATGGCAACGATAGCAGCAAGAAGTGCCGCAGATATTACACAAGCTGGAAAGGATTATAAAGTCAGTCCATTATCCATTCGAATGAGTATTACAATGATTGTTACACTGCCTATTATATTTGTATACCCCCTTTTACAAAAGTACTTTGTAAGAGGAATTATGTTGGGAGCAATTAAAGGTTAGAGTGCATTAACCATAAAATGGTTTATGTAAATAAATAATAAATTAGGAGGGTTATTATGAAAAGCTTTAAAATGTTAAAAATGCTTTTAGCGTCGTTA